>NCBR01000237.1 GCA_002279285.1 Acidobacteria bacterium 37-71-11 | reverse complement strand
ATCGGCGACACGCAGGGCCACGTGGTGGCGCTCGGCGAGCGCGAGTGCTCGATCCAGCGCCGCCACCAGAAGCTGATCGAGGAGGCGCCGTCGGTCGCCGTGGATGCCGAGCTGCGCGAGCGGATGTGCGAGGCCGCGGTCGAGGCCGCCGTTGCGGTCGGCTACACGAGCGCGGGCACGGTCGAATTCCTCTACAACGACGGTCAGTTCTACTTCATGGAGATGAACACCCGCATCCAGGTCGAGCACCCCGTGACCGAGGCGGTGACGGGCGTGGACCTGGTGCTCGAGCAGCTCAGGGTGGCGAACGGGCAACCGCTGTCGGTCCGCCGCCGTCCGGCCATCCACGGGCACGCGATCGAGTTCCGCGTCAACGCCGAGGACCCGGTGACGTTCGCGCCGTCCCCCGGCGAGATCACGGAGCTGGCTTTCCCGGTGGGACCCGGGGTGCGGATCGACACCCACATCTACCGCGGCTACCGCGTCCCGCCCAACTACGACTCGCTGCTCGCCAAGGTGATCGCGTACGGCGGGAACCGGCGCGAGGCGATCCGGCGGGCGAAGCGGGCGCTCTCGATGTTCGTAATCGGCGGCGTGCGCACCTCGATCCCGCTCCACCTCAGGATCCTCGAGGAGCCTGACTTCGTCGAGGGCCGGCTCTCGACCCGCTTCATGGAGCGGTTCGCGACCCGCGAGTAGCGCCGGCATGGGAGGGGGGCGCGTGCGGGTTTTCCTCATCGGGTTCATGGGCGCGGGGAAGACCGCCACGGGCCGGGCGCTGGCGTACCGCGCCGGGACGTTGTTCCTCGACCTCGACGCCCGGGTGGAGGCGAGCCTGCGGATGACCGTGGCGCGGGTCTTTGCCGAGCGCGGCGAGGGGGTCTTCAGGGCCGAGGAGGCGCGCCAGCTGGCCGCGTGCGCCCGCTTCGCGGCGTGCGTCGTCGCGACCGGGGGGGGCACGTTCGTGCAACCCGGCAACCGTGAGCTGATCCGCCGCGCCGGCGTCTCCGTGTTCCTGGACGTGCCCTGGGGCGAGATCGCGCACCGCCTGCCGGGGAAGCGCGGCGAGCGGCCGCTGTTCGGCTCCCCCGAGCGGGCGTTCGAGCTGTACTCCGAGCGCCTGCCGCACTACCGTGCCGCCGACGTGACCGTCCGGCCGGAGGCGGGGGAGGATGCGGAGGCGCTCGCCGGGCGGCTCGCCATGCTGCTCGAGGGCCGCCAGTGATCCCGCCCGCGGGCGGCCGCAAGGGCCGCCCCTACGCAGAGAGGCAACGACGGCGCGCCCGGCGGTCGCGCCCCACATTAAAGAAGCCGTGGGGCGGACGTTTAAACACGTGGGATGGTCCAACCCCGTGGGGCGGACGTCTAAACATGGAAAGGTCCAACCCCGTGGGGCGGGCGCCCAAACATGGAAAGGTCCAACGCCGTGGGGCGGGCGCCCTCGCCCGCCCACAACACGCGTTGCGGATAGCGGCATGAGGTACCTCGTCATCTCGGACATCCACGGCAACCTGGAGGCGTTCCGGGCGGTGCTCGCTCACGCCGCCCGCAAGCGCCGGGATGGCGTGCTCTTCCTCGGGGACGCGGTCGGCTACGGCGCGGCGCCGAACCAGGTCATCGAGCGCCTCCGGCGAATGGGGGCGGCGGTGATCTCGGTTCGCGGCAACCACGACCGCGTCGTGCTGGACCCCGGCCGGGGGGCGGTCTTCTTCAACCCGCACGCCCGGCGCGCCGCGTTGTGGACCGCCGAGGTGCTGACCTCGGCGAACCGGCGCTACCTCGATGCCCTGCCGGCGGGCCCGAGGACGGTGGAGGCGGACCTCGCGATCTGCCACGGCTCGCCGAGCGACGAGGACGAGTACCTGTTCGGTGAGGACGAGGCGGAGCAGGCGTTCGCGGCGATCACGGCGGGCGTGACGTTCTTCGGCCATTCACACGTGCCGTGCATGTTCGAGCGGGCGGACGAAGGCGGACGCGAGAGCCTGGTCGGCGTCCTGCTGCGCGGGAACCGCGTCGTCATCGACCTCGACCCCACGCGCCGCTACCTGATCAACCCGGGCTCGGTCGGGCAGCCGCGCGACCGCGACCCGCGCGCCTCGTACGGCATCTACGACTCGACCGCCCGCCGGTTCACGCTCTACCGGGTGGCGTACGACGTCGAGGGGGCGAGGCGGCGGATCTTGGGCGCGGGGCTGCCGCATGTGCTGGCGGACCGGCTCCTCCACGGCGCCTGAGGGCGCCGCCGATAGCGGACCACAATCCTGGCGGGGGGTCCCGCGGCCGCTCCACCACCCGCCCGGCCGCTCTTGACCCCCCGCGCCCCCCGCGAGCCGCGGCGGAGCCGCGTCTCGCCTGGCGTTGCGCTCGCCCCGCTCGCATCCTCACATAGCCTCCGGCTACACTCCGGCGCGGCGGGGTTCGCGCGCCTTGCCAGGGGCCGGGTATCACACTTTGCTTGCGATTCGCCAGCGCCGGTCCGCCGGCCGAGCGATATCGATACCCCCTGGTCAGGCCGCCGGCAGCAAAGTGTGATAGCCGGCCCCTACCACTCTCGGCGGCGCGGCTGCACGCCCCAAGCTCGGAGGCCCTGCCTTTCGTTGAGCTTCTGGTCTTCGAGGGAGGCGCGAGGGGTTGCGCGGCCTGCGGCCGGCGCAACCGGCTCGGACCACGACCCACAATTCACGATCCACGACCCACGACCCACGATCCACGTCTCTCCGGCGCCCTGCCTCGATGAGTGGCGGTGGCGGCGGGAATCGGCGAGAATAGGGAAGATTGCGAGGGTGCCGCAGCCGTGACGGACGAGAGGCGGGTCGAGACGAGGGACGAACGCCACTGCTTTCGCTGCGGGCGCGATCTCGGTCCGCTCTTCGAGTGGAAGAAGATGGACACCGAGGCGGGGCCAATCTGCTACGTGTGCTTCAACGAGACGGCCGCGGTCGAGCGTGGCCCGGAGCGCCCGCGATGACGGGCGCGGCGTCGCGGACCGCGCTCGCCGTGCGCACCGCGTTTCGCCGCCCGACGTTGGCAGCGGTCCTGCTTGCCGCGGCCGGTCTCTGGCCGTCGCCTGCGCTGGCTGCGGAGCCGCCCGCGGGGGGCTCGGAACCGCGGGCGCGGCTGCTGGCGCTGGCGGATGCGCGCCGTTTCGACTCCAAGGCACTCGCGGCGCTGGCGGCGGACGCAGAGCCCGCGGTCCGCGCCGAGACCGCCGCTGTTCTCGGCCTGCTCGCAAACCCAGGCGCGACGCCGTTGGTCGCGCAGTTGGCCCGCGACCGGTACGCCGGCGTCCGCGCCGCCGCCGCGGCCGCCGCCGGCCGCCTCGTAGGGACCCTGCCGGCGGGGGCGCACCAGCGCGAGGCCCTCGGCGGCGAGCTGCGCCGCCTGCTGCAGGACCCCGCGCCCGATGTTCGTGCGGCCGCCGCCTGGGGGGCCGGGAGGGCCCTGTGTCCTGAGTGTGACCTCTGGCTGCTGCAGCGGCTGGGTCGGGAGAGAACCCCGGCCGTGCAGGCCGCGATCCTGCAGGAGCTGTGGCGCTTTCCCGGCACGCTGTGGATCAAGCGCGCGACCGGGCAGGTGACGAACCGCGACCCGGGCGTGCGCTACGCGGCGGCGCGGTCGCTCGCGCGCTCCGGCCGGCCCGAGGCGGTGGCCGGACTTCGCCGGGCCAGCCGGGATGCCGACCCGCTGGTGCGCATGGCGGCGCTGGAAGGCGCCCGCGGCGCCGCTCCCGGGGCGCTATGGCGCGACCTGCTCGCGGGCGTCGCCGATGCCGACGCGCGGGTCCGCATTGCGGCGATGGAAGGCCTCGCCGGCCCGCAGGGGGTGCAGGAGAGAGTCGTCGCGGTCCGCTTGGCGGGGGCCGCGCGCTGCTGCGGAGCGCAGTTGCAGGCGATCGTGGCGGCGGGGGAGCCCTGGGTGGCCGGCGAGGCGCTGGCGGCCCTCGTGCGGACCGGTGAGCCGGGGAACGACGTTACCCTGCGCGCGTGGCTCGCCTCGTCCGAGCTGGCGCGGCGCCTGGCCGCGGTGCGGGCGCTGGGACAGGCCGCCAAGGACCAGCCCGCGCTCCTCGCCGCGCTGGCCGACCCGGTGGCCGAAGTGCGGCTTGCGGCGGTGGAGACGCTCCGCGACGGCGCCGGCGCCGCGGTCACGCCGGCGATCGCCGGGCGCCTGGCGGATGAGGACCCGGTCGTACGGGCGGCGGCGGTCGAGGCCCTCGCCGGACGCAAGGCGGCGCCCGCCGAGCCGGAACTGCTGCGGCTGCTCGGCCGCGAGCGCGGGGCGGCGGTGCCGGACGCGGCGGTGGCACTGATCGGCGCGCTCGGCGCAGGGAAGGGCCTGCCCGACGGCACGCGCGCCGTGCTCGAGGGTCTGACCGGCTCGCCGGACCCGGTGGTGGCGCGGGCCGCGTGGCAGGTCCTAGCCGCGCACGGCGTGTCGCGCCCGCTGCCGGAGGTGAAGACCGGCGAGGATCCCGCGTTCTACCGCGAGGTCCTCCGCTGGGCCAGCTCGCCGCGATGGCTCGAGGTGGTGACGGTTCGCGGCACGTTGCAGATCGCGCTCGACACCGCAAGCGCTCCCCTCGCGTGCTTCCGCCTGGCCGCTCTGGCCGACAAGAAGTTCTTCGACGGTCTCACGTTCCCCCGCGTCGAGCCGGATTTCGTAGTGCAGGGCGGCGACCCGCGCGGCGACGGGTGGGGAGGGCCGGGGTTCGTGATGCGCGACGAACTCGCCCTGACCCCGTTCGCCGCCGGAGCGGTGGGGATCGCGCTCTCCGGGCCGGACACCGGCGGCTCGCAGCTCTTCGTCACGCTGACCCCGAGGCCGCACCTGCTCGGGCGCTACCCGCATGTCGGCACGGTCGCGGCCGGCTTCGGCGTCGCCACCCGCCTTCGCGTCGGCGACCGCATTCTCGCGGCCCAC
>NCBR01000403.1 GCA_002279285.1 Acidobacteria bacterium 37-71-11 | reverse complement strand
GATCAGGCTGTCGATGTCACCACAGTCTGAATTCGGATGCGCGACAAACCCGAGCAGGCGCTTCACGTCGGCAAGAGAGATATCCAGCGCCCGGCAATGACGGATAAAGGCCAGCCGTTCGAGATGCGCCGGGCCGTAGGCGCGATAGCCGTTGCGACTTCGTGCCGGCGCGGGCAGCAACCCGGCTTTCTCGTAGTAGCGGATCGTCTCGATATCGACGCCGGTGGCTTGTCCCAGTTCGCCAATGCGCATGGTAGTTTCCATAACTGCTCCTTAAAGATAGAACAAAGTATTTTTTATAATACACGCTTGACCCTGGAGTTGCTACGGGGTGTGTAATTCGTTTATCGTGTCGCGCCTTACATGCAACTCCTATGCGACACATAATTTTTGAAAGGTAAATTAAATGTCAGGTTCACATTCCCATGTTGGGACAATATCCAGCAAGCAATTGTGGGTAGCGACCAGTCTAACATTCGCTTTTTGCCTGGGCGAGGCGGCAGTGGGCTACTTCTCCAACAGCTTGGCATTGATGGCAGATGCAGGTCACAACTTTGCAGATGCGCTGGCTTTGGCGCTCTCCGCCTTCGCCATATGGATGGCCACCAAGCCCGCTGACAGCAAGCGGACTTTTGGCTACCACCGCGTTGGTATTCTTGCCGCTTTGGTCAACGCCGTCGGTTTGGTGGCGATGGCCGGGGCAATCTTCTGGGAGGCGTTGCAACGCCTGTATGCCCCTGAGCCAGTTCAGAGCGGGCCGATGATTTGGGTGGCACTCCTGGCCATTACATTGAATTCGGGTATTGCATGGTGGCTGTCCAGAGCCGCAAAAGAAGACCTGAATATTCGCGGCGCCTATCTGCACATGATAGGCGATGCCGCTGCCTCTTTCGGTGTCGTCATTGCCGGCATCATCATCGTACTAACGGGCGCTTATATTGCTGACCCTATTGTTTCCATCATATTTGCAGCACTGGTCTTGTGGAGTTCGTGGGGCATCCTCACCGAAT
>NCBR01000402.1 GCA_002279285.1 Acidobacteria bacterium 37-71-11 | reverse complement strand
CGCGTCGAGCTGGTCGGCTGGGTGCGCCGTCGCCGCAACCTCGGCGGGATCGTGTTCGTGGACCTGCGCGACCGCGAGGGGTGGGCGCAGGTGCTGCTGCGCGACGCGCTGCGCGAGGCGGGGGAAAAGCTCTCCCAGGAAGACGTGGTGTGCGTCGTCGGCACAGTGGCCGCGCGCTCGACGGACACCGTCAACCCCGAGATGCCTACCGGTGAGATCGAGGTCATCGCCGAGAAGGTCGAGCTGCTCACCGCCGCCGAGACGCCGCCGTTCGTGGTCGAAGACCGCGTCAACGCCTCCGAGGAACTGCGCCTGCGCTACCGCTACCTCGACCTGCGCCGCCCCGAGATGATGGCGACGCTCATGCTGCGCGACCGCATCACGTTTGCCATCCGCGAGTACTTCCATCACGCCGGCTTCGTCGAGGTCGAGACTCCGGTCATGACCCGCTCGACTCCGGAGGGGGCGCGCGACTTCCTCGTCCCCTCACGTCTCTCTAAAGGGATGTTCTACGCGCTGCCGCAGTCGCCGCAGCTGTTCAAGCAGCTGCTGCAGGTCGCCGGGCTCGGCCGCTACGTGCAGATCGCCCGCTGCTTCCGCGACGAGGACCTGCGCGCAGACCGCCAGCCCGAGTTCACCCAGGTCGACGTCGAGGCGTCGTTCGTCGAGGAAGAGGACCTCTACGCGCTGATCGAGGGGCTGTTCGCGAAGGTGTTCCCGATCGTCGGGATCGAACCGCCCGAGCGCTTTCCCCGCCTGAGGTACGCCGAGGCGATGGAACGGTTCGGCTCCGACCGCCCGGACATGCGCTTCGGCATGGAACTCGTCGAGCTTGGCGAGATCGCAGCGGCGTGCGGCTTCGAGGTTTTGCGCCAGGCCGCGGCGGCCGGCCGGGTCAAGGGGATCGTGGTCCCCGGCGGCGCGGCGTTCTCACGCAAGCAGCTCGACGGCCTCTCCGAGTCGGTCAAGCCGTTCGGCGCGCCGGGCGTGCTCTGGTTCCGCAAGACCGCCGAGGGGT
>NCBR01000236.1 GCA_002279285.1 Acidobacteria bacterium 37-71-11 | reverse complement strand
TGCCAGAGGAGGTAGCAGACCAGGATCCCACCGGCGGTGAGTGCCAGCGACGCTGCCATGTAGAGCATCGTTCGTTTGGCCGTCGCCACGCGCGGCTCCTTCAGGATCTGCAGCCCATTGGAGACCGCCTCGATACCGGTGTAGGTGCCGGCGCCGAGCGAGTACGACCGCATGAAGAGCAGGAACACGGCCCAGAAGCCGAGCACGCTGATATCCCGCGACGCCGCCGCGTGCGTGGCCTGCATCACCTGCGGCCACACCGAGAGGTGGGCGGCGACACCGTAACCGATCAACAGGGCATGCATCGCGATGAAGACCAGGAAGATCGGCAACAACACCTTCACGGACTCCTTCACGCCCCGCAGGTTCAACACCACAAGGAGCACGAGGATCGCGAGGTCGAGCAGCATCTTGTACTGGTGCCAGCCGATCGGAACGAAGCTCAGGATCGCATCGACCCCCGAGGCGATCGAGATGGTGATCGTGAGGACGTAGTCCACCACCAGGGCGGAACCGGAGACGACGCCGGGCAGCGGCCCGAGAAGCTTGCTCGCCACCACGTAGCCGCCGCCGCCACTGGGAAAGTGCTCGACGACGAACGTGTAGGAGTACGAGAGCAGGACGACCGTCAGGGTGGTCAACGCCGCCAGGAAGAGCGCCAGGTACTCGTGCCCGAGGATCGCCCGAAACGCCTCATCGGGGCCGTACGCCGACGACGAGAGCCCGTCCGCGCCGAGGCCGACCCAGGCCAGAAATGCGACCAGAGCAAGCTTGTGGAAGACGTCGGGGTCGGTCGGATCCTTGGGTTTGCCGACGACGAGCCGGCCGAGGCGGGCGAAAAACCCCCGACTGGCATCAACCGGCGCGTCGGGATCCGGCGACTCCCCGGGCAACTCGTACACGGTTCAGGCTCCTTTGCCGGCCGGCGCCGACTGCGTACCCGCGGTCGCCAGCCGGCTTCGAAACGTTACCACAGGCGGGGCTCCCGGACCCCCAGTCTCGCCGCCCGTTTGCCCCACCGGATGCTTGCGGCTAGACTCGATACGGTGTGGCGGCCACCGGTTCTACTCGCTCAGCTTCCACCCCCCGCCGATGATCCGGCGGTGGCCGCGATTCTTCACGGCCTCCTGCAGGCGACCGGAGCTTCGGGGTGTCGGCTCTCCCTCCACCTCCTCCCCGACGGGCCGGAGGCCGACTACGACTTGGGCCGGCAAAGTGCGAGCGCGCCTCTTGTGGTCCGGCTCGAAGGGGAGGGCTTCCGTGGCTTCCTCAGGTTATTCGATGCCGGAACCCGGCCGGCCGCCAGCCCTGCCGCGCTCGAGTGCCTGCGGCCGATGATCGAGGGCGCGCTGCTCGCGCTCATCGACCGCAGCAACGCCAGCCGCCAGATCGACATCTTGGTGCAGATCCTCGGCGTCGCCAACGAGGCCCACCTCCTCATGGACGAACGGGGGGAGATCCTCTTCGCCAACGCCCGCGGCGAGGAACTCCTCGCCCTCCACACCGAACAGCCGCAGGCCAGGCTCGCCAACGGTGAGACGGCCCCGCTTCTCTCGCTGATCGTGTCGGAGATCGCCGCGCTGGTGGAGTCGAACGAACGCGTGCGCCGGCAGGCCCTCGCGACCGGCGACGGCGGCCGCTGGCGCCTCGAAATTGTCGCGCTGGCGGGCCTCGGAGACGCCGGCTACTCGCTGGTCGTGCTGTCGCCGATCCGCCTCCTCCTGCCCGAGGAGATCCGGCAGCGATGCGCCGGGGTCCAGGTCTCGCGCCGCGAGGCGGAGGTCCTCGCGTTCCTACTGCGCGGTCAGAAGGCGAGCGAGATCGCGGTGCGGCTCGGCATCACCGAGTACACGGTGAAGGACCACCTGAAGCACGCCTACGCAAAGCTCGGGATCACGTCCCGCGGCCAACTGCTGACGCGCCTGGAAGCGGCGGTCCCGGACGCGTCCTGACCGGTTGGTATACTCGATCGCGTGTTTCACATCGGCAGCGTTGCCGTCGCGCCACCGTTGGTCCTCGCCCCGATGGCGGGCATCACGGACCGGGACTTCCGGCTGCTCATCCGCAGGCTGGGCGGCTGCGGCCTCGTGTCGATGGAGTTCATCTCCAGCGAGGGCCTCACGAGACAGCGTCCGAACACCCTCAAGATGCTGCACTTCGTGGACGAGGAGCGCCCGCTCGCGATCCAGATCTACGGTTCCGACCCGAAAAGGATGGCCGAGGCCGCGCGGCTCGTGGAAGGCATGGGGGCGGACGTCTGCGACATCAACATGGGCTGCCCCGCCAACAAGGTCCTCAAGGGGTGCGCGGGTGCGGCGCTCGCCGGCGATCTCCCTCTGGCCGGGCGCATCGTCCGCGCCGTGCGCGCGGCGGTTTCCGTTCCGCTCACGGTCAAGTTCCGCCTCGGCCTGCGCGAGGATGCCGCGACGTTCCTCGAGCTCGGGCGGATCTGCCAGGAGGAGGGAGCCGACGCCGTCACCCTCCACCCCCGGACCGCCCGGCAGCAGTTCACCGGGCGCGCCGAGTGGGGAGCGATCGGGGCGCTCAAGCGCGCGCTCGCTATCCCAGTGATCGGCAACGGCGACGTGACCACGCCGGAGCAGGCGGCCGCGATGCGGCGCGAGACCGGATGCGACGCGGTCATGATCGGCCGGGCGAGCCTGACCAACCCGTGGATCTTCTCGCAGGCCGCCGCGCTCCTCCTCGGCGAGCCCTACGCGGAGCCGTCCCTGGCCGAGCGGCGCACACTGATGCGGGCTCACTTCCACGAGGTGATTGGGCGGGAAGACGAACGCACCGCCCTGCACAAGCTGCGGCGGTTCACCGGCTGGTACACGCACGGCCTGCCCGACGGCCGCACGCTGCGCCGCCGTCTCTCCGAGTTGGCCTCCGCCGAGGCCGTGCTCGGGGCGGTCGAGGACTACTTCCTCACCCAGGGAGCCGCCTGACGTGCCCCGCCTGCCGATGACCATCCCTGAGTCTCTCGAGGCGCTCGCGCCCGAGCTTCCGGCCGGCGTGCTCGACGAGACGTTCCGTGCGGCCTCCGAGCGCCTGGACCACTACATCGGCGCCCTGATCCGAGAAATGGCGTCCGCGCTCGACCTGGCCTCGGGCGAGCAGCCCGACCCCGACCGCCTCGTCGCCGAGCGCGCTTGGAGCGACGGCGGGAGGCTGGCGGTCCGCTGGCTCGTCGAGACCCTCGAGCTGTACGGGCTGACCGAGCCCACCTCCGGCGGATGGCGACTCGTCCCCGGCCCTGCCACGGCGCCCGCAGCCGAGCTCCGTGCCGAGGCCGAGCGCCTCGTCCCGGCGACCGCTCCCGCGTACGAGGTGCTCGCGCTCTGCGCGGCCGCCCTGCCGGCGGTGCTGCGCGGCGAGCTGCGGGGCCAGGACGCCCTCTTCGGGCCGACGACACTGGGCCTCTGGTTCGACTACTTCTCTAACACGAACCCCCACTACGCTTTGAACAACATCATCGCCGGCGTTGCGGTGGCGCGAGCGGCGGGCACGGGCACCCGCGTGCTCGAGGTCGGCGGCGGAGGCGGAAGCGCGGCCGAAGCGGCGCTCGCCGCACTGACCCGGGCCGGCAGGCCGCCCTCGGCATACGTCTTCACGGAGCTCCAGCCCGCGTTCCTGCGCCGCGGCGCCCGGGCGGTCCAACGGGCGCTCCCGGATGGGTGCGAGCTGCGCTCGCTGCGCTTCGACATCAACCTCGACCCGGCGCCGCAGGGTCTCGACGGCGCCCGCTTCGACGTGGTGTTCGGCGTGAACACGCTGCACCTGGCGCACGACCTCACCGCGACGCTTGTGAACCTGCGCGGCCTTCTCGCACCCGGTGGCGCGCTCATCCTTGGCGAGCTGCTGCGCCCGACGCCGACGGCGCCCGTGCACCTCGAGCTGCCCTTTACCTTGCTCGAGGAGTACGGCCATGTCCCGCTCGTCGAAGGGATCCGCGAGCGCCCGGGCTTCATGAGCGCGGGCGGCTGGACGCGGGCCATCGACGCCGCCGGCTTCGGCGA
>NCBR01000060.1 GCA_002279285.1 Acidobacteria bacterium 37-71-11 | reverse complement strand
CGAGAAGTGCGGCCGCGCGAAGCGGGCGAAGGAAGTGAAGAAGGACCTCGAGACCGTCAAGGGCAACCTCGAGTCCTACAAGGCCACGGTGGCCGACCTTGACAGCAAGTTCACCAAGGAAGACTTCTTCGGCGCCAAGGCGGCGGCCGAGACCCTCAAGGGCCAGATCGACCCGATCGCCAAGGACCTCGAGGGCATCAAGACCAAGTTCAAGTGCAAGTAAGTCCTTTCAATCGAAACGATAGCAGAACGGCGGCGGGCAACCGCCGCCGTTCTGCTGTTTGCGCAGCCGGTTTGGCCGCGATGTTCGTCTCGCTCGCCGCGTGCGCTCGGCGCCCGGCGCCTGACGTCGAAGTCCCGCGGCGGACCGCGCGCAAGGCGGTCGCGATCGTCCGCACCGAGGCGCCGGCGCAGGCCAGGCTGATCGAGCGGCTGGTCGCGCTCGCAGAAATCGCGACGGCGGCCGAGGCCAACGCCCCCTGGTGGGAGGGGTCGGTCGGGCGCACCGAGGCGGCGTGGTTGCGGGTGGCGCGCGCGGCCCATGACGCCGTCGCCGCCGTTCGCACGGCCGACGCGGCGGCGGAAAAGCGCTACGCCGGCCTGCACCCGAACGCCCGCAGCGAGGTCGCGCGCGCCCTGGCCGAGATCAACGAGGCCGGGATGGGGCCGCGTGAGGCGGCCGCGATGCAGCGCGCCCTCGTGAGCATCTCGCTCGGCGAGAAGCTGGCGGGCGTTGGGCGGCGCCAGGAGGCCGCGGATGAACTCGCCAAGGCACACGCCAGCGCAGCGGTGGTGCACCGCAAGTGGCTCGCCTTGCACGCACGCTTCTCCGATCGCGCCAACCTGAGGCTCTGGCGCGCCTGGGCGGAGCAGACCATCGCGGAGTCGCGGCGCACCGGCGAGAGCGTGCTCCTCATCGACAAGCTGCGCCGCCGGGTGTTCTTGTACCGGGGCGGCAGGGTGATCGCGAGCTACCCCGCGGAACTGGGCGCCAACGGGCTGGTGCGCAAGGAACACTCCGGCGACCGCGCGACGCCCGAGGGTAGATACCATATCGTGCTCGCCAAACGGGCGCCGCAGACGAAGTTCAACAAGGCGCTTCTGATCAACTACCCAAACGACGAGGACCGCATGCGTTTTGCTCTCGGGCGCAGGCGCGGTACCATCTCGCGGAGGGCCGGGATCGGGAACCTGATCGAGATCCACGGCGACGGGGGCGAGGGACGGGATTGGACGGACGGCTGCGTGGCGTTGACCAACGAGGATATGGACCGGCTCTTCGCCCACGTCCGCGTCGGGACACCGGTGACCATCGTGGGGACCTATGAACGTTGAAACGACCATCGTTCCACAGGACGAACCGGCGCCGCCGCGACGCTCGCGGTGGCCGCTCGCCCTTGCCTTGCTCGTCGTCGCCCTGCTCCTCCTCACGGCCGGCGCGGCGGCGGTGCTCGCGCGGCTGGGCCGGCCGTTCATCGCCTCCCCGTTCAACGCGACGCAGACCGTCGGCGTCGACTCCGACAACCCGGCCTACCTCACCAAGCTGGCCGGCCAGGCCGTCAGGGAGATCGAGAAGGTCCACCCCAAGGGCACGTACATCGTCGTGGACACGTACCGCAACCGGCTGAGCCTGATCGAGAACGGCACGGTCATTCGCTCCGCAATCTGTTCAACAGGGACCGGGACCGTGCTCAAGGATCCGCGCAACGAAAAGGAATGGGTCTTCGACACGCCGATGGGCGAGCGCATCATTCAGCGGAAGGTCACTCACCCGGTCTGGGCGAAGCCTGATTGGGCGTTCATCGAGGACGGGTACCTGCCGCCCAAGGACTCGAGCGAACGCTTCGACAACCAATCCCTGGGCAACTACGCGATGTACATCGGGGACGGCTACATCATCCACGGAACGTTGTTCCAGAGCCTGCTCGGCCGCAGCATCACCCACGGCTGCGTCAGGCTCGGCGACGCAGATCTGGAGTTTGTCTACCACCATGCGCCTATCGGCACTCGCGTCTATCTCTATTAGTCTGGCGACGGCCACCGTCTGGGGGGGGGCCATGGCCCCCGAACCGGCCCGCGTCGCGGCGCTCCAGATGGAGGCCAGCCTCGCCAGCAAGCCCGACGTCTACCTGCTCCTCGACCCCGAGCGGCGGGTGCTCGAGATCAAGGCGCGCGGCACCATCCTGGATAGCGTGCCGCTGGCCGGCATCGAGGTCATCAGCCAGCAACCGATCCTCGGAAGGCGCCTCCCCTCGCACCCCCCAATCCCCGCGATCTGGACCGTGGAGGACAGCTCGTTCGACGCCAGCCGGACGGTCGAGGCGCCCACCGACCTCAAACCAGCACCCAAGAAAGACCAGGACTACGACGAGGATACGGCGCCGGACACCGGACCGACCGCGACGCCGACGCCGACGCCGGAGGCGCCGACCTCGTACCGCAGCCGTCTCGACAACGGCTGGGATCTATGGGTCACCGACCAGCTCCCGCCCCAGACCCGGTGGCAGACGTTGCTCGCAGCGGTACGCGACGGCTGGCGGAGGCTGCGCGGGCGCGGCCAGAACCACATCCCCGCCATCACCCTGGCGATGACCGACGCGGACGCGCAACGCATTCATCATCTCCTGCGAACCGGGATGCCGATCCTTGTAGCCGATGAGATGTAGCGGCCGCGCCGCGCCCGATTTTTAGTTGCTACGCAGTTTGGAGACTCGGGCGACGACATCCCGAAACGCGGGGTTGATTGCCAGGACCTCGCTGAAACATCCCAGGGCGGCGGTGGTGTTCCCCGCCAGCTCGTGCGCGCGGCCGAGCTCGTAGCGCAGCCCCAGCTCCGCTTCGGGCGGCAGAACGGGCGCGGTCAGGGCGCGCTGGTACCATTCGGCGCCCTGCTCGGGCAGTCCCTTCTCGATGTAACACGCGCCGATCATGCTGGCGCTTTCCACCAGGTAATCGGAGGACTTGGCCGAGAGCTGAAACTCGCCGATCGCCTCGTCGAGGAGGCCCATTTCACGGTACGCCAGGCCGAGGTTGAAGTGGGTGTCGAAATCCTCCTCTTCGACCTGCTCGGCGACCCCGCGCTGGAACTCCTTGAAGAGGTCCTCGATGGAGACGTCGTTCCCCTTGCCCGAGCCGGTGGCCTCGGCGACCATTTCCTCCTCGGCCAGCTCCTTTTCGAGTTCGGCGGCGAGGTCGAAGAACTGCTCCTCCTCGCTGAACAGCTCGGCCGCGGACGCCACCACGGCGCCCCGCCGGTCCTCGTCCCAACCGCGCGCCTTGAGCATCGCCTGGCGCGCGAGCACGTCGGGGTGATCGGCGAACGCGGCGCGGAGCTTCTGCAGGAGCTTGGCCGCGTCGTCGAGGAGGCCCTGCTGAATCAGGAAGTCGAGTTCTCGCAGCTGGTCTTCGCCGGGCCCGGCGAGCACCCCGGCAACCTCGACGAACTTCATCGCCTCGTCCAGGGTCTCGACGGGTTCCTCATCGGCCGGCGGCGCGGCGGGCGGGACCGGCGCCGGGACCGGCGGCTGACGCAAGCCCAGCATCGCCTCGAGGTCGTCCAGACGCACGCTCCGCGCTCCCGGCCGCGCAGGCTCGGCTCGCACCGGGACGGCCGGCGGGACCGCCAGCAGGTCGTCGAACGACGGCAGCGGCGCCGCCGAATGGAACGCCGGCGACTGACCCGCGGCGGGTGTCGGGGCGCCTAGCGCACTCAGGTCGAGACCGGGGACCGGCAGCGACAGCTCGAGCGCCGACGCCGGGTTTGCCGGAGCACCATCCTCCCGAACCGGCGCCGGCGGGAGCGGGACGAGCTGCGAGAACGCCGCGAAAGCCTCACGCGCACCGTCGGCCACGCCGGCGGCGGCACCCTGCGCCGGCGCGAGCGGCTTGGCAGGCGGAGCCCCCGGCTCCAGGGCCGGGGCAGGCCCAGGTTCAAGGGCCGGGGCAAGCGATGGCTCGGGTTGCCGGGCCTCGGCCTCCGCCGGCTCGCCGCCCAGCGACGCGAGCAGCTCGCGCCCACGGGTGTGCGCAGGGTCGAGCGCAAGCAGCCGCTGGAGGTGGGCGACCGCCTTGTCCGTCAGGCCATACTTGGCGAACACCACGGCCTCGGTGAAGAGCTCCTCCAGGTTGGCCGGGCCGAGCGACGGCTCGGTGAGCCCGGCGGCCGGCGGCGGCTCCGGCGCCTCCCCCCCCGGCTCCTTGGCCGGGGCAGGGCCCGGCGCGACCGAACCGATATTGACCTCCACGAACTCGACATCGTCGTCCGTCCCGGGCGCCGCCGGCTCGACCGCCCCGCGCGCGGCGGAGGCCGCAGGACGACCGCCCAGCTCCACCAGGCGCTGGGCGAACAGCGGGTCGGACGGCGCCTTGACCGCGAGTCGTTGGTAGAGAGAAGCCGCTTCGGCGCGCCGGCCGGCCACGAAGTACGCGTCGGCCAGGTCCTTCTCGACGCCGACGGTCGCCTCGGCATCGTCGAGCTGTTCGAACACTTTGAGCGCGCGCTCCAGCACCTCGGGGTCGCCGGGCGCGCTCGCCATCACCTTCTTGACCAGCGTGGCCGCCCGCGCGACGTCGCGAGCCTGCAGGAGCCGGTCGACCAACGGCAGAGGCCGGCCCTTGAGGTCCCCGGCGATCCCGGACTTGATCATCACGTCGGCAAAGAGCTGGGCGAGGTCGGTGCGCTCCGGAGCCTTGTCGAAGAGATCTTCGAGCAAGCGGACGGCCTGCTCGGTCTCCCCGGCCTCGACCAGGGCGCGCGCCGCCGCCCGCTGCAACTCGATCCCCCCCTTGCCTGCGGCGAGCGCTTTCTTGGCCAACTCCACCGCCTGGACCTGGCGGCCGGCTCCCACGAGCGCGTCGATGCACGGCGCGGCAAGGTCCGCCTGCTCGGGGCCGAGGTCGAGGATCCGGAAATAGAGCTTCACCGCCTCGTCGAGCATGCCGCGGGAGAGCAACGATCGCCCGAGCGCGTCGATCTCGGGGCCCACGTTCGCAACGTCGCCGAGCTGTACCGAGAGGTCGACGAGCTTAGCCCGGGCCTGCAGGTTGGAGGGTTCGTGCTCGACCAAGCGGCGGAAGACGCGCATCGCGTCCTGGGGCTGCTTCGAGCGCATGAACCAGTCGGCGAGCGTCAGCAGTTGCTGCCGCCCCTCGATCGCGAGGCCCTGTTTGAAGTAGAGGTCGGCCAGCCGCTCGTACGTTTCGGTGCGGCGGGGATCGAGGCGGTTGACCTTCTTGAAGATTGCGATCGACTTCAGGAAGAAGCCGTCGGCCGCGAAGTGCTCGGCGATGCGCTGGTAGACCTCGATCGCCTCCGGGATGCGCTCCACCCTCACCAGGAGGTCGCCGAGGCGGTTGAGCGTGTTGGTGTCGCCCGGGGTCTGATCGATGGCGCGCATGTACTGCTTGATGGCGGCATCGAGCTTGCCGCGAGCGGCGAGCTTCTCCGCTTCCTGAATGATCTGATCCCTCTTCACCGAAGCCATATGGAGGTCGTGCGCCCCAGGATTTATGCTAGCACACGCACCGGCGCGTACGTCGTCCGGTGCAGCGCGGAAACGCCCAGACGCCTGAGCGCATCGAGGTGCGCCGGCGTCGGGTAGCCCTTGTTGGATGCCCACCCGTAGCCGGGGTGCTCGCAGCCGAGCGCCGCCATCGCGCGGTCGCGCACGACCTTGGCGAGGATCGAGGCGGCGGCGACGCACAAGTAGCGGGCGTCCGCGCGCGGCTCGGCGAGGACGGGCACGTCAAGGCCGGGAAGGAACACCGCGTCGCTGACGACGAGGCCGAAGTCGGCGTCGAGGGCGAGGACCGCATCCACCATCGCCGCACGCGTGGCCTCGAGAATGTTGACGCGGTCGATCTCGGCCGGGCTGCGGTGGGCGACCGCAAAGGCGACCGCCTTGGCGCGAATCTCGATGGCCAGCCGCTCACGGACCGAGGGGCGCAGGCGTTTGGAGTCGTCGAGACCGGCAATCGGTCGGGCGGGATCGAGGATCACCGCGGCGACCGTAACCGGCCCCGCAATCGCGCCCCGCCCGACTTCGTCCACACCGGCGATCAAACCGTGGCGGGCCGCAAGCTCCCGGTCAAGCGAGCCGTCTGGCGGCGCGCCGCTCACCGACGGTCGTATTCTTCCTCGAGGCGGGCCGCCTTACCCTTGAGGTTGCGCAGGAAGTAGAGCTTGGCGCGGCGGACGCGGCCGTGGCGCACCACCTCGATGTGGTCGATGCTCGGTGAGTGCACGGGGAAGATTCGCTCCACTCCGATGCTGTAGGAGATCTTGCGAACCGTGAAGCTCTCCCGGACGCTGCCACCCTTGCGGCCGATCACGACGCCCTCGAACACCTGAATGCGTTCCTTCTCGCCCTCACGCACCTTGACGTGGACCCGCACCGTGTCGCCCGGGCCGAACGCCGGGATGCCGTCGCGCAACTGCTCTTTCTCGAGCTCGCGTAGTAGATCCATGATCAACCTCCCGCCCTGACCACGCTCGACACAAGGACGTGGCGCGGAACGGGGATTATACACACAATCGCGCTCAACGGCCAGATTCCGGCCCACCGTTCCCCCGCTCACCGGGGGCAGCTTCGCCGTCCGGGGGCCGGGGGAGGCCCTCCTCGCTCGCCACCGCGAGCGCGAGCCGGCGGACCTCGTCCGGAAGACCGGCCCAACCCCGCGCCACCAGGTCCGGCCGCCGGCGCAGCGTGTCCAGCACCGCCCGGCGGAGCCGCCAGCGGCGCACCGCCTCGTGGTCGCCGGAGGTGAGGACGTCAGGCACGCCGACGCCCTCGAACTCGCGCGGCCGGGTGTACACCGGGTGGTCGAGGAGCATCGAGGTGAACGAGTCCGCCGCCACCGAGCCGGGGTCGCCGACGACGCCGGGGAGGTGGCGGGCAACCGCGTCGAGCATCGCGAGCGCCGCAAGCTCGCCGCCCGACAACACAAAGTCGCCGAGGGAGATCTCGTCGGCACGCAGCGTTTCGTGGACGCGCTCGTCGAACCCCTCGTAGCGCCCGCACGCGAACACGATCCGGCCGAGCGACGCCAGTTCGCGCGCTACGGCGTCGTCGAAGCGGCGGCCGCGCGGGTCGGGGAGGACGACGTGGGGCGGCTCGGATGCCATTGCAGCGACGGCGCGCACGGCCGGCACCACCGCGGAGACCATCAGCACCATCCCAGGCCCGCCGCCGTACGGCTCGTCGTCCACCTGACCGTAGCGGTTGACCGCCCACTTCCTGAGGTCGTGGACGCGAACGTCGAGGACTCCGGCCGCGATGCCGCGGCCGAGCACGCCGACGGCGAGGTACGGCTCGACGGCCGCCGGAAACAGCGTCAGGATGTCACAGCGCATCGCCATCGAACAGGCCGCGCGGGGGATCCAGCTCGACGCTGCGAGCTTCGAGGTCCACGCGCACCACGATCGGCGAGCGGAACGGCACCAGCACCTCGCCCGCGGTCGTCGCGACGACCAGGAGGCCGCCGCCGGGACCGTCCTGCAGCGCCGCCACCTCGCCGAGCGCCGCGCCTCCACTGGACACGCACCGGCAGCCGATCAGCTCGTGCTCGTAGTAGTAGTTCTCGGGGAGCCGGGAGCGCTCCTGGGCGGGAAGGAACACCCACAACCCGCGCCACGCGTCGATGTCCTCGCGCGCCCGGACATCGGCGAAGCTCAACAGCCAATCGCCCTTGTGCCGGCGCACCTGGTGCACGGTCGCGCGCAGCGTGGGGCCGTCCTCGCCGAGTCCGATCTCAGTGCCGGCAACGAGGCGCTCCGGGAAATCGGTCACGATCTCGACGGTGACCTCGCCGTGAAGCCCGTGGGGCCGGCGCACACGCCCCACCGCCAGCCAGCTGGCTTCGGGGCTCTCGGCCACAGAGCTACTCGAGGATCTCGAGCACGAAGCGCTTGCGCACCTTCATGCCGGCCGCCGCTAGCAGGGTGCGGACCGCCCGGGCGGTCTTCCCCTGCTTGCCGATCACCTTGCCGAGGTCCTCGGTAGCGACCCGCAGTTCGAGCACGGTCGTCTGTTCGCCAACGACCTCGCGAACCTGAACCTTGTCGGGCTGGTCGACGAGCGCCTTCGCGATCTGCTCCACGAGTTCCTTCATGAGCGCCTCCGATCGAGCGACGTGCGGCGGGAGTTCAGCTCTTGGACTTGTCGAACAGGCTCTTCACCGTCGGGGAAAGCTTGGCGCCGCGCGAAACCCAGTACTCAACGCGCTCACGGTCGAGACGCACGTCCGCCGGCACGGTGCGTGGGTTGTAGAAACCGACCTCCTCCAGCACCGCGGCGGTCGGCGTCTGACGACGGTCAGAAACCACCACTCGGTACACAGGGCGCTTGTTGGAGCCCATTCGCCGCAGTCGAATCATCAGCATCGAACACTCTCCTTGCCTTATCGGCCGCGGATCCACCGCGACCTGTCATTGTACCAAATCCCCGGCGGCCATTTCATAAACCCATGCCCCGCAACGCACGCCGGGGGTCGCCGCTCGACAGGCGCCTGACCATGCGCTTCATCTCGCCGTACTGCCGCAACAGCCGGTTGACTTCCTCGACGGTGGTCCCGGCGCCGCGGGCGATGCGCTTGCGCCGCGAACCGTTGATAATCTCCGGGTGGTGGCGCTCGGGAGCGGTCATCGAGGAAATGATCGCCTCGAAGCGGACGAGCTTCTTGTCGTCCACCTGCGGCGCCTTGAGCGCCTTGGCCCCCGGGAGCAGGTCCACGAGCTGGTCGAGCAGGCCGCCGCCACGCATCTGTTTGAGCTGGTCACGCAGATCGTCGAGGTCGAACCCCTGTTTCTTGAGCTTTTTCTCCATCTCGGCGGCGCGCTTCTCGTCCACCGCGGCCTGCGCCTTCTCGAAGAAGGTCGCCATGTCGCCGAGGCCGAGGATGCGGGCCGCCATGCGGTCGGGGTGGAACAGCTCGAGGTCCTCGAGCCGCTCGCCCACCCCGACGAGACGGACCGGCTTGCCCGCCACCGAGACCACCGAGAGCGCCGCGCCGCCGCGGGCGTCGCCGTCGAGCTTGGTGAGGATCACGCCCGAGAGCGGCAGCCGCGCCGAGAACGCTTCGGCCTGGCGCACCGCATCCTGGCCGGTCATCGCGTCGGCCACGAACAGCACCTCGGACGGCTTGAGGATCTCGTTCAGCTCGGTCAGCTCCGCCATCAGCTCCTCGTCGACGTGGAGCCGCCCGGCGGTGTCGAACACGATCACCTCGAACCCCTTGCGCCGCGCCTCGATGAGCGCCGCGCGGGCGATGTCCGCCGGCTTCGCCCAGGCGCGCGTGTCGAGCACCGGCATGCCGGCCTGGCTCCCGAGCTGCTCGAGCTGGTCGCGCGCGGCCGGGCGCTGCGTGTCCGCCGGGACCAGCAGGACGTGCTTGCCAAGCGTGCGCTTGATGAACACCGCGATCTTGGCGGCGGTCGTGGTCTTTCCGGTCCCTTGCAGCCCGACGAGCAACAGCGGCGCCGGGAAGCCCTTGAACTTGAGCGGCCGCGCCTCGCCGCCGAGCAGGCGGGTCAGCTCCTCGTGCACGATCTTCACGACCTGCTGCGCCGGGGAGAGTGAGGCGAGGACTTCCTTCCCGAGCGCCCGCTCCCGCACCCTGGCGGTGAACTCCTTGACCACCGGGAGCGCAACGTCGGCACCGAGCAGGGCGCGGCGGATCTCCGCCAGGGCGTCGTCCACGTGCTTCTCGGTGAGGTGGCCCTCGCCGCGCAACGTCTTGAACACCTTTTGCAGCCGTTCGGAGATCGCTTCGAGCACCGCCCCTCCCAGGACCGCAAAGTCTATCATCCCGCCGAGGGCGCTGCCGATAGCGGACCATCTGCGGCGTCAGGCTGCGGCGGCTCGGATCCTCACGTAGCCTCCGGCTACGCTCCGGTCCGGCCACCTCGCCTTCCTTGCATCTGGCCCACTCTCGGCAGCGCGGCTACACGCCCCAAGTTACAAGGGCCTGCCTGTCGGCGGGGGATTCGTCTTCGAGGGTGGCGCTCAAGGCTGCGCGGCCTGCGGCCGGCGCAGTCGGCTCTGCCGTGGCGAGGTGCTGCCTGTGGTGGCGGGCGGGGGGCGGGAGGCGCAGAATTGAGAGCGAACAGGTCCGGCGCGAGGGCAATGCGCACGGCAGCGGAGGTGGGCAATGGCGATGGATCCGCGGGCGCTGTGGACGATGTCGTACGGGATGTACCTGGTGACGGCGCGCGCCGGCTCGCGCGCCAACGGGCAGATCGCCAACGCCGTCTTCCAGGTCACCGCCGAGCCGCCGCGGGTCGCCATCGCGATCAACAAGGCGAACTTCACCCATGACCTGATCCGCGACGGCGGCTGGTTCGCCTTCTCGGTGCTCGCCGAGACCGTGCCGATGGAGTTCATCGGGCTGTTCGGCTTCAAGTCGGGACGCGACGTGGACAAGCTCGCCCAAGCCACGGTCCGCGAAGGCCTCCACGTGCCGCTGGTCGTGGACCACGCCGTGGCGGTGACCGAGGCGCGAGTGTTGCAGGCGGTCGATGCCGGCACGCACACCGTCTTCATCGGCGAGGCCGGCGCCGCCGAGGTCCTCTCCGCGGGCGCCCCGCTCACCTACGCCGGGTACCACGCGCGCAACGGCAAGGCCCCGAAGAACGCCCCGACCTACCGCGGCGAGACCGAACCGGCGGCACCGGCCCCTGCCGCCGCCTCAACCTGGACGTGCGGCGTCTGCGGCTACACCTACGACCCCGCCGAGGGCGACCCGGCGCACGGCATCGCGCCCGGCACCCGCTTCGAGGACCTCCCCGACGACTGGGTCTGCCCCGTCTGCGGCGCCCCCAAGGACGCCTTTCTCTCGGACTAGGAGTTGGCGAGTCGCGTCCAGTGGTTAGCTGGTCCGCCCGCGGGTCAACCCCCGCCACCCCGCTCCGTCCACTGCGTGGAGCCTCTTGCTTTGCCCCTCGGGTGAAGCGGCGTTCGGGCCTTGCTCGCCCCCGCACCATGCTTCTCCTTTTCACTGCGTGAGGCTTTCTTGCTTGCCGGTCCCGCGGGTGGCCGGATGCGGGCCCGGGCGCCCCCGCGCCCGAGCCCGCATGCT
>NCBR01000059.1 GCA_002279285.1 Acidobacteria bacterium 37-71-11 | reverse complement strand
CTCGCCCCCGCGCCATGCTTCTCCTTTTCACTGCGTGAGGCTTTCTTGCGTGCCGGTCCCGCGGGTGGCCGGATGCGGGCCCGGGCGCCCCCGCGCCCGGGCCCGCATGCTCCTGTGCCCGCGACCGGACAGGGCGATCCGCGCCGGGGCCCCTCGCTGGTCTCCTCCCTCGCACAAGACGCTCGGTCGGAGCCAGCGACACCCCGGCGCGGCTCGTCCGTCCGGGACCCGCGGGCGCAGGAGCCAATGGCCACCCGCGGCACCGGCGGATGGACGACCCCCCCGCCCCCAGATCGGAGGTCCTGCTGCAGGCCGAGAGTCCTGACAGGAGGCTGTGGTGCGCGGGCGAGGGCGCCCGCGCCACTGGAGCTGGGCGCCCGCGACGTCAAGCGGGGGGGTGGGGGCCAAGACCGCCCAGGGGGCGGAGGCCGGTTGCGCCGGAGCGTGCGGGTCCCGAGCGGCCAGAACGGCGGGTGGAAACGCCGGCCCTGAGCGAAGCGAAGGGAACGGCGAGGCTCCGCCCAGCGATCTGGCCAGCTCGGTCGCACGCGCAGGCGGGTCGGAGGGCGGCGCTCGATGCGCCGCCCGAGCGACCACGGCCGCAGCCCGCGGGGCAAATAGAGATGGCCTCACGCAGTGAAGGAAGAGACCGGGCCACCTGCAAGGCCGGCAAGCAAGAGACCTCGCCAAAAAACACGGCGCGCCAGGAAGCCCTGGCGCGCCGCAGATTGCGGTCTGGTGCGGAGCGATTACTGGACGACGGCGCTGATCGGGATCTCGATCGACTTGCGCAGCGGGTCGTTGGTGGTGATCGTGAGGGTCGCCTTCTGCGCCCCCTTGGACACCCCGGCCTTCATGCTCACCGCCACCTGGTAGCGCTGGCCGGCCTGGAGCGGGAGGACCTCGGCCGTGAAGTTGGGGTTGTCGACCTTGACGTCGGAGAGCTGCAGCTGGGCCCCCTGGCGGTTGTTGATGATCAGCACGTTGTGGCCGATCAGGGCATCGCCCGCCACGGTTCCGAAGTCGATCGTGCCCGGAATGACCTGGACGACCGGGCGCACCGCGCCGGTCACGTTGATCGTCACCTCGGGCGCCTTGGGCGACGTGGTCTTGACGACGATCTTCTGGTTGAGCATCCCCTCCGGCGCGTTCGCCGGCACGGTGACGGTGAGTTCCCACTGCGAGCCCTTGCGGTCAGGGATGCGCTCCTTGGCCGGGAGTTCGCGGTAGCTGAGCTGGTACGGACCGCTGCTGGCGGCGGCGCTCTCGATCTTGAAGTTGGAGCCGTCTGCCGAGGCCAGCACCAGCTTCTGCGTCGCGGCTTCGCCCTGGAGCACGTTGGTGAAGATCACGAGCGGCCGCGGCAGGACCTCGATGAACGCCCGCACGTCGGCCTTGATCACCAGGTTGACCTGGGGGGCCGTCGGGTCGTTGGAGAACACCAGGACCGCCTTGGAGATCGGCCCGGTGAAGCCGGCCGTGTCCACGTCGGCGGTGATCGTGCCGGTGGCACCCGGGGCGATCGTGCGGTCGAAGCTCGCCACCGTGCAGCCGCACGTCGGCCGCACTTGGCTGATCTCGAGCGGCGCCTTGCCGGTGTTGCGCACCTGGAACGTGGCCTTGATCTTCTCTCCCTTGGGGACGGTGCCGAAGTCCTGGATCTTGTTGACGATGTCAATGGCCGGCTGCGGCGTCTCGGCGGCCTTCGCGGCGGCCGCAGCGGCCGGCTTAGTGGCAGGCGCAGCCTTAGGCTGGGCGAACGCCGCCGTCGCAACCAACACCGCTGCGAGCGAGTTCAGAATCGTACGGTTCATCGGGTGATCTCCTCTCGTCTGCGACTGATTCCGGGTTCCCCGGAGGTGGTATCGTACACCCCCGCGCCGGAGTGCGCCAAACGTCATGCAGAAACCTTGCCACTACTACCTGCTCCCGATCGGAGGCACGGCCACGGCGGCGCTCGCCGGCCTCCTGCATGAAGCCGGGGACAGGGTTTCCGGGGTGGACGTCGCGCTCTATCCCCCCACCTCGGAGTTGCTGGCCGAACTCGGGATCCCGGTCCGCGTTGGCTTCGACCCCGCCGGGATCCCGGCCGACCTCGACCAGGTCGTCATCGGCAACGCCATCCCACGCACCAACGTCGAGGTTCAGGCCGTGCTCGCGCGCGGCCTTTTGTACACCTCCCAGGCGGCGGCGTTCGGAGAACGGTTCTGCCGCCCGGCGCGCGCGGTCGTGGTCGCCGGGACCCACGGCAAGACGACGACCACCGCTCTCACCACCCACCTCCTGACGGCCGGGGGGCTCGATCCCACCGCGCTGATCGGCGGGGTCCCGGTCGGCGGCACACCGTGGCGGCTGGGGCACGGCGGCTGGACGGTCGTCGAGGGGGACGAGTACAACACCGCGTTCTTCGACAAAGGGCCGAAGTTCCTCCACTACGCCCCGCACCTGTTCGTGGTCGGCAACGTCGAGTTCGACCACGGCGACATCTACCCTGATCTCGATGCCATCCTGGCAGCGTTCCGTGCCGGAACGGCACTGGTCGGCAGCGGCGGCGCCGTCGTCGCCAACGCCGGGGACGAGGGGGCCCGGGCGGTGGCCGCAGGGCACCCCCGCGCCGTCTGGTACGGGCTCGGGCCCGCGGCCGCCCTCGCCTGCACCGCGTGGGGGCACGATGACGGCCGCCTGCGCGCGACCTTGACCTGGGAAGGGCGCGCCTTCGACGTCGCGGCCCCGCTGGTGGGCCGGCACAACCTCGACAACCTGATGGCCGCCGTCACCTGCGCCCTGCTCGCGGGGATGGCGCCGGAGGCGGTCGCGGCCGCGGCGGCGACGTTCCCCGGCGTTAGGCGGCGGCTCGAATTCGTCGGCGAAGCCGGCGGGATCGCGGTGGTGGACGATTTCGCCCACCATCCGACTGCGGTCGCCATGACCCTCGCGGGCGCCCGGCACCGCTTCCCCGGCCGGCGCCTGGTGGCGGTGTTCGAGCCGCGCTCCCTCACCGCCGGCGGCACCGTGTTCGCGGCCGCGTACGAGGGGGCGTTGGCGAACGCGGACGTCGCCCTCGTGGCGCCCGTCTTCCACCGCGCCCGCCTCGGCGAGCACGCCCTCGACCGCGGCGCCCTCATCGCCGCGCTGCGCCGCCGCGGCACCGAGGCCGGCGAACTGCCCGAGACCGGCGACTTCGCGGCCGCAGTCCACGGTTACCTGCGCCCCGGCGATGTGGTGCTGTGCATGTCCTCCGGCGACTTCGGCGGCCTGCCGCGCCGGCTGCTCGCCGAGCTGCGGGAGGAGCGGTGAGGGCGGCGCTCGCTCGCGCCCTCGCCACCGTCGGCGGGCTCGGGGACCGGCTCCCGGCACCCGGCACCACGGTCGGGTCGGTGGCCGGCGCCGCACTTTTCTGGGGCGCCTTGGCGCTCTGGCCGTCCGCCGTGGCCGCGGTCGCGCTCGCCGGCCTCGCGGGGCTCTTGCCGGTGTCGGTCTGGGCGTGCGGCGCGGAGGCCCGCCGTCGCGGGGTGGTCGATCCCCACCCGGTCGTCCTCGACGAGGTCGCCGGGCAGTGGGCGGCGCTCGCGGTGGTCGCGCTCGCGCAACGGCGCCCGCCGGGCGCGGCCGAGCTGGCGGCGGCGTTCCTCCTCTTCCGCGCCTTCGACGTGGTCAAACCGTGGCCGATCCGGCGCCTCGAGGCGCTCCCCGGCGGCTGGGGGATCGTGGCCGACGACCTCGCGGCCGGCCTCGCCGCCGGCGCGGTTGCAACGATCCTGCTCTCGCTGCTGGCGCGCTAGCCGCCGCCCGCCGGCCGCCCGTGCTCGACGAGCACGATGGTGAGGTCGTCGGCGAGCGGCGCGCCGGCGAGGTGGCGGTCGAGCGCGTCGACGAGGGCGGCGAGCAGCTCGCGCGGCGGCGCCTCGCGGTGCGCGGCGAGCACCGCGTGCAGCGCCTCGTAGCCGAACGGCTCCCCGGCGGCGTTGCGCCCCTCCACGAGGCCGTCGGAGTAGAGCAGGAGCCGGCTCCCGGGGGCGAACGCGAGGGTCCGGGTGGGGGGCGGGTCGGGCCAGCGGTGGCCGAGCGGGAGCGAGCCGAGCAGGATCTCCTCGGTGGTGCCGTCGGAGGCCAGCAGCACGCCGGGGGGGTGTCCGGCGCTCGTGATCTCGAGCCGGGCCGTGGCGCTGTCGATCTCGGCGAGGGCGAGCGAGACCATGCGCTGCTGCAACGGCTGGGCGAGGAGGAGGCGGTTGAGGCGCTCGAGCAGGTCGCGCCCGCGCCGCCCCTCGCCGGTGAGGGCGGCCACCGCGGATTTGACCATGGCCATCAGCAGGCCCGTCGGCAGCCCGTGCCCCGCGACGTCGCCGATCGCCGCCACGAGCCGGCCCGGGGCGGCCTCCAGGACGTCGAAGTAGTCCCCGCCGACCTCGGCGGCCGGGCGGAAGTGCGCCACCAGCTCGAGCGGTCCGCTCGTCAGCTCGCGCGGCGGCAGCAGGCTCTCCTGGATTTCGCGGGCGAGGACCATCTCGCGTGCCAGGCGCTCCTTCTCCGCCACCGCCCCGAGCATGCCGTTGACCGACTCGGTCATGGCGTTGAAGGAGACCGCGAGGTCGCCCAGTTGGTCGCGGCGCTTGACCGGGATCCGGTGGCCGAGGTCGCCCGCCGCCACAGCGCGCGCCCCGCGCGACAGACGCGCCGCCGCCCTCGTGACGCGGAGGATCATGACGACGGCGAAACCGACGGCGACCAGGTACAGCGAGCCGAACACGATGCCCAGGATGCTCAGTACGCTCGTGAAGTCGTTGCCGGCCTTCTTCCCAGGGCCGAACAGATCCGCGATCGCGCCGCTCGGGGCCAGTTTGATCAGGGCCACCACGTGCACGCCCTTGAGTTCGGCGCCGCTGTCGAGTGCCCTCGGCGTCCCCGCGGTCCACAGCCAGAGGAACCGGAGCCGCTGCCAGCGGGTGCCCTCGCGGGGTCTCCCGGAGAGCCACGATTGTTCGACCTGGGTCTCGGGCGCGCTGCGGCCGTCGACGGTGACCGTCACCGGCTTGGCCGCTGCGCTGGTCACCGTGACGGTGCCGCTCTTCGGGCCCGTCGCCTGTGCGCCGGCCACGAAGCGGACCTCGTACCACCGGCCGCGACCGAAGACGCGGGCGTTGGTGGGATCGAGCGGCATGAGGACGGCCGCAACCGCGTCGCCGTGGCGCGCCACCGCAGCGAGGTAGGCCGCCTGGCGATCAAGCACCTCACCCTGCCACCCGGCCTCGGTGGCCCAGTGCGGGACCGGCAAGGAGGCGGCGCCTGGGCTGCTCACGCGGCCGGAGGGGGCGTCGAGCACCCACTCCAGGTGCATCCCGTCGGTGAGGCCGCCGCCGCGCTCGACTGTCCCGCGGGCATCCGCCGGCCTTCCCGCCGCCATTTCGGCAGCGGCCGCCTTGGCGAGTCCGGCCATCGCGGCGCGTAGGTTTTCCATCTCGCCGCGAACCCGGGCCGCGGCGTACTGGCCAACGAGCGCATAGCCGACGACGAGCGCCAGGCAGGCGGCCAGGGCGATTGGGGTCAAACCGATCAGCAGGTAGGAGATGAAGAGCCGCACGCCGACCCGGTAGGTGAGCCTGCGCCACAGCCGCCGCACCCCCAGGAACACTGCCGGCAGCGACCACAGCACGGCCACGGTGACCGCCAGCCCAGCCAGGTCCCCGCCCGGCGCCGCCAGCTGCGCGGCCGCGGCCGCCAGCGCCAGCGTTGCGAGCAGCGCGAGGTACATCGTGCGCAGCCGCCGCGCTCTCGTTCTCCCGGCCCCGTCACGCGTGGTCATGCCGCCCTTCCTACGCCAACGATAGCCGAAAGGTTGTCCGGGTGGAGGGACCGCGACCGCCGAGTGGGCGGCGCTCCTAGCGCACGCGCCGATGGCGGTTGGCCACGTAGTCGGCGAGGACGAACCCCCCGAGGTCGTAAGGGTTGGAGAAATAGGCGCGGCCGCGGTTGACCTTGGTGAGCTTTTCGACGAACTGCTGCAGCATCGGGTCGGTGGCGATCATGAACGTGGTGATCACGACCTTATGCCGCCGGCAGCGGTCGGCCTCCTCGAGGGTGCGGTTGACGATCTTGAGGTCGAGGCCGTACGGGTTCTTGTAGACCCCGTGCAGCTCCGTGACCGCCGATGGCTTGCCGTCGGTGATCAGGAAGACCTGCTTGTTCGGGTGCTTGCGGCTCGCGAGCATCCCCCGGGCCACCTCGAGCGCCTCGCAGGTGTTGGTGTGGAACGGACCCGCCTGGATCGCCGGGATGTCCGCGAGGTCGATGCGCGTGGCGCGGTCCCCGAACACGAGGACGCCGAGCCAGTCGTTCGGGTACTTCGACGTGATCAGCTCGGTCATGGCGAGGGCCACGGTCTTGGCGGGGGTGATGCGGTCCTCGCCGTACAGCACCATCGAGTGCGAGATGTCGATCGCCACGACGGTGGCGCACGACGTCAGGTGCTCCCTCTCGCTGACCTCGAGGTCCTCCTCGGCGAGGTCGAGCTCGCCTTTGGTGCGCCTGAGGGCGTTCTGCGTCGAGCGCACCGCGTCGATGGCGGACAGCTCGTCGCCGAACGCGTACGGCCGGGTCTCCGGAAGGCTCTCCACCCCTTCGCCGGCCGCATGGATCGAGTGGTAGCCCGGGCCCGCCTTGCCCAGGCTCGCGAACACCTCCTCGAACGCGCTCCGGCGCAGCTGGCGCGCGCCGGCCGCAGTGAGACCGCCATCCGCGCCACCGGCGCGGATCAGTCCCTGTTCCTCGAGCTGAGCGAAGAAGGCATCGAGGTCGACGTTGCCGTCGAGGTAGCCGCGCTCCTGCAGCTCCCGCAGCCATTCACGCGCCCGCGCGGCGTCGCCGGCCGCGGCGAGCAGGAGCTGGTTGAACAGGCGCAGCAGGTCGATCGCCGCGCCCAGGCTCCGGATCAGCGCCGGGTCAAGGTACGCGTAGCGGTGGCGCATGACGTTGCACCCCGTACGTCGCAGCGCCGGGGGATCCTTCGTCCCGCCGCCCCGCGGTGCGGCGGAACTCAGGATGACGCTTCGCGTCAGTTGGCATCGGAGCGGTCCCCGGGACGGGCGGCGCGGCGCATGAGCTGGAACTTCAGCGCCTCCCTGTAGCTCACGGTGCTGTCCACGTCCTCGCGGGTGAGCTTGGTGTGCTGGTGGAGCCCTTCGAGGATCATCTCCGCGGCGAAGGCGCGCTCTTCGCGGGTCGCGCCGTGGTCCTCGGCCAGCGCAAACAGGCCGGGCACGCGCGTGAGCTCGCGCTCGTACTCGGCGAACGGCTGCTCGTCGGAGAGCGTCACTGCGTTGCCGGCGGCGAACCACGCCACGATCGGCGCGTACGGTCCCTTGTCGTCACCCTCCGCTTCGCGCCCGAGTGCCGGGAAACGCGCCAAGAAACGCTTCTTCACCGCCGCGCCGACGAGCGCCCGGGCGACGATCTCGGCGCCCTTCTGCTCGCCCTCGTACACCATCTCGACCTTGCCGGTGATCGCCGGCAGCAGCATGTGCACGTCGACCAGGCGCGGCCAGGCCGGTTCCTCGCCGGTCGCGAGCGCCCGGCGTTCGAGGTTGGAGACCAGCAACTCCATCGCGGCGATCGCGACCCGCGCGCTCACCCCCGAGCTCTGGTCCACGAGGTCGGACTCGCGGGCCGCGAAGGCGATCTCCTCCAAGAGCAGCTCGACCTCCTCGGGGACCTCGACCCGCGGCCCTCCCCGCGCGCGCCACGCTTCCTGGCGCGTGATCGTCACCGCGGTGGCGGCATCCCTCGGGTAGTGGGTCAGGATCTGCGACGAGATCCTGTCCTTCAGGGGCGTGATGATCGTGCCTCGGCTGGTGTAGTCCTCGGGGTTCGCCGAGAACACCATCAGGATATCGAGGGGGATGCGGACGGGGAACCCCCTGACCTGGATATCGCGTTCCTCGAGGATGTTGAGCAGGCCGACCTGGATGCGGGGCGCGAGATCGGGGAGCTCGTTGATGGCGAAGATCCCGCGGTTGGTGCGCGGCACGATGCCGAAGTGGATCACCTCGGGGTCCGCGTAGGTGAGGCGCCGCGTCGCCGCCTTGATTGGGTCCACGTCGCCGATGAGGTCGGCGATGGTGACGTCCGGCGTGGCGAGCTTCTCGTTGTAGCGGGCTTCGCGCGGCAGCCATTCGACCGGGGTGCCGTCGCCGGCTTCCTCCACGATCCGGCGGGCGCGCGCCGACGTCGGACGGAACGGGTCGTCGTTGAGCTCGGTCCCGGCGATCACCGGGATCTCGTCGTCGAGCAGCGTCACGAGGGCGCGCAGGAGACGGGTCTTGGCCTGCCCCCGCAGGCCGAGCAGGATGAAGTCGTGGTGCGCCAGGAGCGCGTTGACGATCCCCGGGATCACCGTGCGCTCGTAGCCGACCACGCCGGGGAAGAGCGTTCCGCCGGCGCGCAGGCGGGCGATGAGGTTCTCGCGCAGCTCCTGCTTGACCGGGCGGGCCACGTAGCCCGACGACCTGAGCGCCCCGAGTGTGGCGGGCTTGCCGGCGCTCATACGGCCACCCACCCCGGCCTCCCGCAGCACACCGCGGCGGGCCCTGGCGCAACCGGTCGTTCGGCAATGGGATCGTGTCTCATCAGACCGTAGAACACGGCCAACGACGGTTTGTTTCCGCGTGGGATGGACACGGTGAAGGGCCGATGGTACGCTCGTGTTCGCAAGGGAGTCGCACAATCACTTCGGGGCGGCAAACGGCGAACAGCCGGCGCCGCACGGACCCGGTACTTACGACGAAGGGAGACGCCGAATGATCAACAAGGCCACCGAGAAGTCGATCAACGAGCAAATCAACGCCGAGCTTTTCTCGTTCTACCTCTACCTCGCGATGTCCACCCACTTTCAACATGCGAACTTCGGCGGGTTCGCCAGGTGGATGCGGGCACAGGCGCAGGAGGAGATGTCGCACGCGATGAAGTTCATCGATTACGTGCACGACCGGGGCGGCGCGGTCGCGCTGGCGGCGATCGAGCAGCCCAAGGGGGAGTGGCCGTCCGCCCAGGCGGCGTTCGAGGCCGCGTACGCGCACGAGAAGTCGATCACCAAGCGGATCAACACCCTGATGGACAAGGCGGTCGCCGCGAAGGACCACGCCACCGCCAACTTCCTGCAGTGGTTCGTCAAGGAGCAGGTCGAGGAGGAGGCCGCCCTCGATCCGATCGTCGCGCGCCTGCAGGCGATCGGCGATCACCCCGGCGCCCTCTACTACCTCGATCACGAGCTCGGCAAGCGCGGCGCCTGAAACGGCAGCCCACACTCCCCGGCGCCGCGGCCACCGCAAGGGGGGCCGCGGCGCTCCCATCCCCGCCACCGCCCGCCCCCGATTCCGGGCGCGCCCGCGCCCCCGGGCTGTAACCTTCGTCCGCGCGCGGCCGTCTCAATGGTAGGGTGCAGACCCCTGGGAGCACGGCGGTGCGGGTCGAACTTGACGGTGCGGTTGCAGGCGTATTGGCGGGAGGCGGGCAGCCGATCGTGGACGATGTGACGGACCACCTTGCGCACGATCGGCGGACCGCCTCCCGGGTCCTCGCCGGGGACGAGGATGCGTTCGCCGAGTTGGTGCGCGCTCACCACGGCCGGGTCGTCCGCATCGCGGGCCGCTTCTTCCGCCGCGCCGACGCGATCGAGGAAATCGCCCAGGAGGTGTTCGTGAAGGCGTACAGCGGGATGGCGGGGTACCGCGGCGAGGTTCCGCTCGCCCACTGGCTGGCCCGCATCACGGTCAACGCCTGCTACGACCAGCTCCGGCGCCAGCGCGCCCGCCCCGAGGTCGCCTTCTCCCAGCTCGGCAGCGACCCCGAGGCCTTCATCGCCAGCTACGTCGGGCCCGACGGCGACGGCGCCATGGCCCGTTGGGAGCGCGAGGAGGCGCGTCTGGCCGCGGAGCAGGTCCTGGCCCGGCTGCCGGCGGCGGACCGCCTCGTGCTCACGCTGACCGTGCTCGAGGGCATGGCGACCGCCGAGGTGGCCGCCCTCACCGGGTGGTCGACCGCGAACGTCAAGGTGCGCGCGTTCCGCGCCCGCAACCGCCTGCGCGCGCTGGTCGCAGGAACGGGACGGAGGTGACTCTCATGTGGAACTCTCACGACCCAGACTCCCCGGGCGCAGCCCGCACGGCGAGGGAGGACCTCGCGGTCCGGCGCCTGCTCGAGGCGGCTTCGGCCCGTCCTGAGGAGCTCCCTTCGCTCTCGCCGTTCTTCGCAGCCCGGGTCACGGCCGCGGCGGCTCGGGTCCGGCCGGCGCCGCACCCGCTGGCAGTGGTGGCGCTGCACATGCTCCCTGCGCTGGCGGTGCTGCTGGCGGTGCTGTCGTCGTGGGCGGCGCTTGAAACGGTGCGGGGCGCCGATGCGCAGGACGACCCGGCGATGGTCGTGCTCGCCAGCCACGAGAACGGCGCCGACGCGACGCTCGCCGCGTTGCTCCTCACCGAAAGCGGCGACAGCCTGCCCTCCGGAGGTGTCAGGTGAACCCCTGGCGTGCCCGCCTCGCCGTGCTGGCGGTGTTCGTCGCCGGCGTTTTCTGCGGGGCGGCGGCGACGCACGTCTGGCGGGTGCGGATCGAACGGCGGGCGATGAGCTCCCCCGGGGGGCTGGCCCGCATCGTCGTTCACCGTCTCGACCGGGAACTCCACCTCTCCGAGGCGCAGCGGCGCCAGGTCTACGCGGCCGCGGTGAAAGCCCGCGAGGAGTCGGCGCGGGTGATGAAGCCCCTGATGCCGCAGATGAGCGAGATCTTCGAGCGTCTCCGCGCCGAGGTCCGCAGCGTGCTGACCCCCGAGCAGCGCGCCCGCTTCGACCGCATGGTGAAGGAGCGGGGCGGCAGGATGCCGAGGATGTGGATGCCGCCCCCCCACGGTGCGGGCGAGATGCCGCCGGACCATCACGGCCACCCGCCGCAGCCCGGGGCCGGCCCGCCGTTGCCGCCCGGCCCCGACTCGCCTCCACCCCCGACGCCTCGGACGTGACCCGGGCCGGGTTGATTCTCTTCTTCACTGCGTGAGGCCTGTTCTGTTTTGCCCCGCGGGCTGCGGCCGTGGTCGCTCGGGCGGCGCATCGAGCGCCGCCCTCCGACCCGCCTGCGCGTG
>NCBR01000401.1 GCA_002279285.1 Acidobacteria bacterium 37-71-11 | reverse complement strand
TCTCGATCAGGCGGTGGCGGTCTGCTGGTGCTTGGCGGCCTCGGCGTGGACGGCGGCCATGTCGAGCGCCTTGACCTGGCCGATCAGCTCGGTGAGCGCTTCCGCGGGGAGCATGCCGGGCTGGGAGAAGAGCAGCACCTTCTCGCGGAAGATCGCTAGCGTCGGGATCGAGCGGATCCCGAACGCGGCCGCCAGTTCCTGCTGCGCCTCGGTGTCGCACGACGCGAACGCGATCTCCGGATTGGCCTCGGCCGCCGCGTGGAAGATCGGCTTGAACGCGCGGCACGGGCCGCACCACTCCGCCCAAAAGTCGATCAGGACGATGTCGTTGTTTGCGATCGTCTCGTCGAAATTGCTCGATGTCAGTTCCTTGACAGCCATGTGTCCTCCTTGGGGCGGGCCGTACCAATCCGCCCGGTGGCGGAGTCAAATGATTACTCCATCACCAACGAGTTATATAATAAGCCCTGTCGATGCGTTTGGCAACCCCCGGCCGACCGCACCCGCCGCGCGCAGCGCGGCCGTAGAATGGAGGGCCATGCGGTTTGACACCCCTGCGGGTGGGTTCCGGGAGCGCCACTGATGCGCCTGCTGCGCGACCCGGTGTCGGGCTTCACCCACCTCGGGGCCGCCATCGCGGCGGTGATCGGCGCCACGGTGCTGGTGACGCTGGCCGCCGTCCACCACAAGTGGTGGCACCTCGCCGCGTTCATCGTCTACGGCATCTCTCTGGTCCTGCTCTACATCGCAAGCTCGCTCTACCACCTGCTGCCGGTTTCCGAGCACGCCCGCCGCGTGCTGCGGCAGCTCGACCACGTGGCGATCTTCCTGCTGATCGCGGGGACCTACACGCCGCTGTGCCTGGTGCCGTTGCGCGGGCCGTGGGGGTGGTCGCTGTTTGCGGCGGTGTGGGCGCTGGCGCTCGCCGGCATGGCGGTGGCGATCTTCGCCATCGACGCGCCGCGCTGGCTGTCGGTGGGGCTCTACCTCGGCCTCGGCTGGCTGGTGGTGATCGCGATCTGGCCGTTGCTGCAC
>NCBR01000058.1 GCA_002279285.1 Acidobacteria bacterium 37-71-11 | reverse complement strand
CGGCCGCGACCCAGCCGCGCGCCTCGCCGCCGGGTCCCTCGCTGTCCCCTTCGCTTCGCTCAGGGTCAGCGTCTCCCGGCGGCGATGCGCGCGCTGGGGCCCCGCGGCCTCCGGAGCAATAGCCGCTTCACCCGAGGGGCGGATTGGAATGCCCCCCGCCCACCACTCGGAGGTACCAACGCTGAAGCCGATAGGCCTGGCGGCGACAAAGAAGCAGAGAAAGACACGAGAACAGCAGGAACTCAACTCTCCGGGGGGGTGGGTGGCCAAGACCGCCCAGCGGGCGTAGGCCGATTTCGCCGGAGCGTGCGGGCCCCGAGCGGCCAGAGCGGCGGGTGGAAACGCTGACCCCGCCGGCGCAACGCGGCGGCGGGGGACAGCGAGGCTCCGCCCGCCGATCTGGCCAGCTCGGTCGCACGCGCAGGCGGGTCGGAGGGCGGCGGCGGCGGGGGACAGCGAGGCTCCGCCCGCCGATCTGGCCAGCTCGGTCGCACGCGCAGGCGGGTCGGAGGGCGGCGCTCGATGCGCCGCCCGAGCGACCGCGGCCGCAGCCCGCGGGGCAAAGCAAGAGGCTCCACGCAGTGGACAGCAAGGCAGAGCGACACGGCCGTAGCCCGCGGGCACAAGAAAAGGCCTCACGCAGTGGAGGGGAGCCAGTAGGGCGAGGGCGAGGCGCCAGGGGCGACTTACTTGGCGGGGTGGAGCTTCGCGAGGTCCGCCAGTACCTGGCCGGCGTGCGCGCCCGGGTTCACGTCGGGGTACGCCTCCAGCACCTTGCCATCCGGCCCGACCAGGTAGGAGATACGGCGCGCCCAGAGCCGGTGCGTCGAGTCGGCCGCCCCGACCTCGACGGCGAGCGTCTTGCCTGTGTCCGAGAGCAGGCGGAACGGGAAGTGGTCCTTCTTGACGAACTTGGCGTTGGTGGCCGGGGCGTCGAACGACACCCCGAGGACCTGCACGCCGGCCTTCTCGAACCCCGTGTAGTTGTCGCGCAGGGTGCAACCTTCCTTCGTGCAGCCGGGCGACAACGCTTTGGGGAAGAACCACAGCAAGTAGGTCGTACCGGCCAGCTCTGTCGAGGAAACTTCCTTTCGCGCCTGGTCCTTGAGCCTCCACGCCGGGAACGCATCCCCGGGCTTGAGCATCCCCGCCGCCAGCGCCGTACCCGTCAGCCCGAAGGCCGCCATTGCCATCGCGAGCATTCTCATGATCAAATCCCTCCGCCATACCCCAACCTCGGCGTCTCCGGCGGGATTCCGCCTGCCGAGGCGAGGGCGGAAACGGCGGCCTTGACGCCGGTTGCCTTTCGCGTCGATTTTGAGTATATTGACGCTTCGGATGACACTATTGTTGAGATGAGCGACAACGCAAACAGACCTCAGGGAGCGCTGGCCGGTACGGAAGCCAGCCGCGAGAAGCGCTCGGCGGCGGCCAGCTCCGTGGTTGCGGCGGTTTTCTTGACGGCGATCAAGGTCGTGGTCGGGATCGCGACCGGCTCCCTCGGCATCCTCGCCGAGGCAGCGCACTCCGGCCTCGACCTCGTGGCGGCCGTCGTGACGCTGTTCGCGGTGCGCGCCTCCGGCAAACCCGCCGACCGCGAGCACACCTACGGCCACGGGAAGATCGAGAACCTTTCGGCGCTGTTCGAGGCCATCCTCCTGCTCGCCACCTGCATGTGGATCATCTACGAGGCGGTCCAGCGCCTGTGGTTCAAGACGGTCGTGATCGAGGCATCGGCGTGGGCGTTCGCGATCATGGCGGTCTCGATCGTCGTGGACGTCACGCGCTCCCGCATGTTGGCGCGGGTCGCCAAGAAGTACGACAGCCAGGCGCTCGAGGCGGACGCCCTGCACTTCTCCACCGACATCTACTCGTCCGCCGTCGTGATCCTCGGCCTCGTCGGCGTCTACTTCTCCAAGCGCCCGGGGTTCGAGTGGCTCGTCAAGGCCGACGCGGTCGCGGCCCTCGGGGTCGCCGCGATCGTCGTCTGGATCTCCGTGCAGCTCGGCCGCAAGACCATCGCGGTCTTGCTGGACGAGACCCCCCCGGAGCTGCGCGACGGCCTCATCCGTGCCGTCCAGGTCCCCGGCGTCATGCGGGTCGGCCGCCTCCGCGTGCGGCGAAGCGGCCCAGAGACGTTCGCGGACGTCACGCTCACGGTCGAGCCCGGCACCGGTCTCGCCCGGGCGCACGCGATCGCCACGGCTGCCGAAGCTGCGGCACGCCATCTCCTGCCCGGGGCGGACGTGGTCGTTCACGTCGAGCCAGCGGATGCGGACGGGCAGACGGAGAGCGAAGACATGCCGGCGTTGACTCACGGCGTGGCGACGCGGCTGGGCCTCGACGTTCACGACATCCACGTCCACCACGTGTTGGACGCCCACTCGCTGGAGCTGCACCTCGAGGTTGACCCCGCGCTTTCGCTGGCGGCGGCCCACGCGAAGGTGACGGCGTTCGAGCGGGCCCTCCGCGCGGCCAGCCCAGGCATCGGGCAGATCGTGACCCATATCGAGCCCCGCGCGACGGCGACGAGGCCCGGCCTCGCGGGCCCCGAAGACGAGGGGCAGGTGCTCGCAGTCCTCCACGAACTGGCCGCCGACACCACCTTGCGCTGCCACCCTCACAACGTCACGGTGCACCGCGCCGACGAGGGAGAGCTGACCGTCTCGTTCCACTGCGCGCTCGATCCCGACACCGGGATCACGGCGGCGCACGACCTCACCGAGCGCATCGAGCGCGAGCTCCGCGAGCGCCTCCCGAGAATCGGCCGCGTCGTCATTCACGCCGAGCCGCTCGCGGAGAAGAAGTGAAGAGTCACGCGCCGTACTTCGCGACCTTGCCGCCGGCGGCCAACGCCTCGGCGAGCAGGAAGCGCAGCGGCATCCGCCCGAACCCCCCGGCGATGCACTCGCTCTCGGAGAACGCCGTCACGCCGTCGCGGAACACGCGCCCCGGCGCCCACATCAGCGCCGGTACCGGGTGCCACGAGTGCGCCTTGAGCGCCACCGGCGTCGAGTGGTCGGCGCTCACGACCACGACCTCGAACCCGTCACCCAGGATCTCCGGCAGCAGCGCGTCGACCTCTTCCACGACCGCGCACTTGCGGTCGAAGTCGCCGTCCTCGCCGGCCTTGTCCGTGTACTTGACGTGCACGAAGAGGAAGTCGTGGCCGTCCCGGGCCGCGCGCACCGCCGCGGGGAACTCGCCCAGGGCCGGGGGCGCCGGCGGCATCTCCATCCCCACCAGGCGTGCCAAGCCGCGGTACATCGGGTAGGTCGCGACGCACACCGGCCGCAGGCGGAAGCGTTCGGAAAGGGAAGGGATCTTCGGCAGCGAGTCGAACCCCCGCAGCAGGATGCCGTTCGCGCTCGGCTCGCCGCGGAGGATCTTGCCGGCAGCTTTGACGAACGCGGCGACGATCGTGGCCGTCGGTCGAGATGCGGCGTCCAGGGCCTTCACCGGCAGGGGCGGCACGCCGGTGTGCTGCGGATCGGTATCGGCCAGGCGATGGCCGAGCCTTGCGCCGCGAACGATCAGCGCGCCGCGGTGCTCCGCCTCGGTCTCGACGAAGACCTCGACGTCTTTGGGGGCCGGGATCTCGCGCAGCCGCGCGACCAGCCGGCGGTTCTCCTCGGTGGAGATCCTCCCCGCCCGCCGGTCCGCGATCTTCCCTTCGCCGTCGAGGGTGCAGAAGTTGAAGCGCGCGGCCACGTCGCCCGGCATGAGACCGAAGTCGATCCCGACCGCCGACAACACGCCGCGGCCGATCTCGTACTCGCTCGGGTCGTAGCCGAAGAGGCCGAGGTGGCCGGGGCCGGAGCCGGGCGTGATCCCGGGTCCCACGGGATCGAAGCGGCCGCAGCAACCGTCCCGCGCCAGCCGGTCGAGGTTCGGCTTGTGGGCGGCCGCCAGCGGCGTCATGCCGTCGCCGTAGCGCGGCAGGTCGCCGAGCCCGTCCATCACCAGCATCAGGATCTTCGACGGCGTCTGCTCCGCCTGAGCTTCGACAATCCGCATCGAGTCCATCGACCCCTCCCGGCCGCCCTGGGGACGGCCACCTCTCTAGGACCGGCTGCCCTTCTCCCCGGCCGGCGAGTCCTCGCGGGCCATCCGTTCGACCACCGCGTTGTACAGCAACGGGAACGTCGCCTCGGTTTGGCCGCGGAAGTACGGCGCGAATGCGAACAGAACCGCGTGGCCCCCACCACGGACGACCTCGACCACAGCGGCACGCCGCCGCAACTTCGCCTCGCCGCGCACCCACCCCGAGAGCACGAGCGGCTCGTCCGGAAAGTGCGCCGCCACCGTCTGCGCCTGATCGCCGACGACCGGCTTGGTCTGAAACGCGGTCCTCCACTCCACCATCGCGGCGATCCGGGCCCCAAGCCCGGTCCCGAGCGGCGAGGCGCCGTCAACCGCCAGCTCCAACAGCGCGCCGGGGCAGCGGAACTCTTCGCGCTTGGCGCCCTTGAGCGTGTTGGTCACGGGCAGTTCGAGCGTTTCCGACAACCAGTCGGCGGCGGGACCGAACGCGATCACCGTGCCGCCGGCGGCGAAGAACCGCCGCACCGCCTCGACGCCCTCCTTGCCGATCCCCCTGCGGTACTCGGGCGGCACGGGCGCCGGGCCGTGTTGCCGCGGCCCCTCGACGAGGATCTTCCCCTCCAGAGGCGGCAGGACCAGCACCTCGATGCGCTTGGCGAACTCCCCCGAGGCGACCGCCGCGCTGTCCACGACCTCGACGTCGAACGACGCCTCTTCGAGCACGAACCGCAGCCACCCCGCATCCTCGAGGCCGAAGTTCGGGTGGTAGACGCCGACGCGGACTCGACGCAGCGGCACCGCAGACTCGGGCCTCGAGTCCGTGAGCAGACCCGTGACGCCGGAACTCGCCGCGATCTCGTCCCGCACGCCGGCGGTGAGCCCTTCGATCACGAACGACCCCGCCGGAACAGTCGTACCGCCGGCCGAGGCGGACGCCGCCAGGCGGGCCACCCGCGCCCCTCGCTGCAGCGCCCGGTTGGCGGCCGCGAAGCCTCCCAGCTGCCCCGCCGGGACGATGAAAACGTCGCCCGCTCCGGTGGCAGCGGGCACCGACGGGTTCCAGTCGGCCCCGACCTTCACCAGCTTCCCGGCCACCTCGCCCTCCACTGGCACCGTGCGCACGCCGAGTTCGAGCGGCATCGTCCACGCCGTGACGTCGTACGGGAGCAGGATGTCGGCGTCCGGCGCCGGCGCGATTTCCGGGTAGCGCTGGCGCGCCATGACCTCGAGCAGGTACTGGCGCAGCGGCTGCGCCGCGGGGAAGACGGCCGTGCCCGCAGGGTATGTGATGCCGTCGGCCTCCACCGGCCCGGCCGCCACCGACCCCTCGACTCCGGCCTCGAGCAGGAGCCGCAGCAGGTGCCCGCGCCGCCCGGAGTCGCCGTCGGGCGGTACGAGGTAGGCGCGGGGCGTCTCGCGCGCGCCGCGCTCGACCGCCTGCGTGGCCATCGTCGCCACGTCGCGCATCACGGCCGCGCGTTCGGTCGCCGCGAACTCGACGACGGCCTTCATGATGACGAGTTGGTAGCCGACCGCGTCGGCGAGGCCCCACGCCCCGCCGCGCCAGGGGTTGGGGAAGTTGATCTGCGGCCGTTAGTCCACCAGCCCCTTCCCGCCGCCGCGCAGCTCGTTCTCGTCGACCTTGATCGGGGTCGCGAGCGCCGCGCTGGCCGTTTCGGTGAGCACCCCGAAGACGTTCTTCCACCACCCGGTGTTGCGGGTGCCGCCGATCCAGTTGCCGTCGAACGTCCACCCGGACACCACGCCGCTCTTCCCCGCCTCCTCCAGACGCAGCGACATCAGCGTCCCGAGGTGCGAAGTGATGCGCCACACGAACGGGTGGACGTTCGGTGCGATCGGGTCAGCGAACGGCGGCACGAACTGCCTCGGCCCGGTCGGGCCCATCATGTGGAGGTCGAGGAAGAGCTGGGGGTGCCAGTCGCGGTACACGAAACGGTTGAGCGCCCGACTCTCGGGCTGCGTGAGGTAGACGAAGTCACGGTTGTTGTCGTGCCCCGCGTAGCGGTGGAACAGAAACGGCGGGACCGAACCCTCGTACGGCGTCCCGAACCATTTCCGGTACCACGCGACCGTCGCCTCCTGGCCGTCGGGGTTGAGGGAGGGCACGATCAGCAGGACCATACGGTCGAGCCACCGCGCCACCTGGCTCCCCTCGGGGGCGGCGGCGAGCCGATACGCCAGCAGCAGGGCGGCTTGCGGACCCGCCACCTCGTTGGAGTGGATCCCGGCTGTGATCAACGCGCAAGCAGGCAGCGTCGCGATCAACTGCTCGCGGCCGGCTTCGTCGAGCCCACGCGGGTCCGCGACCCGCGCCCACCCGGCCCGCAGCTCGTCCAGCCGGGCCAGGTTCGCCGCACTGGTGACGACCGCCGCGATCATCGTCCGTCCTTCGACGGTAGGGCCCATGGCGACCACGCGGACGCGGTCGCTCGCCTGCGCAAGGGCGCGCAGGTAGCGCTCGCTCTCGCTGTAGCTCGCCAACACCCGGTTGGCGCCGACCTCGATGCCCAGAACGTCGCGCGGCGATGGCGGCGCGGGGAGCGTTCCCGCGAGACAGATAACGCTGTTGAGAATGAACAATACCCCACACGCCAAACTCAGCCTTCGCGCCGTCATTGCTCCTCCAGCGAGGGCAAGGGTACACCGTTCGTACCACAGCGGAAACCGTATGCGGGACTGCCTTCGCCGGTCCTCCTTTGTCCGGGCGCGAGCCGGGAGCTGCTAGACTTGCAACCTTGAGCGAGGTGCTCACGCTTTGCCTGCCATCGCGATCCGCCAGCCATCGAGCCGGGAGCGCTTCGTCGGCTTGACACTCCTGGGCACGGCCGTGCTCCTGAAACTCCCCTACCTGTTCCACTACCGGTTCAACTCGGACGAGGCGCAGCACCTCCACGTCGTCTGGGGGTGGACGAAGGGCTTTGTCCAGTACCGCGACCTCTTCGACAACCACACGCCGCTCTTCCACTTCCTCATGGCCCCTGTCCTGGCGCTCGTCGGAGAACGTCCCGACGCGCTCGTCCTCATGCGGTTCGCGATGCTGCCGCTCTACCTGCTCTCGCTGTGGCTCACGTATGTGCTGGCGCGGCGCCTCTTCGACCCGCGGATCGCGCTCGGGGCGGCGGTTCTCGCCGGCCTCCACTACGAGTTCTTCTTCAAGTCGATCGAGTTCCGCACCGACAACCTGTGGACGGTCGCGTGGCTCGCCGCGCTGGCGGTGGTGGCGGGCGGTCCGCTCAGCGCCGGCCGCACGTTCGCTGCCGCCGCGGCGCTCGGTGCGGCGCTTTCCATCTCGCAGAAGACGGTCCTCCTCGCGGCAGCGCTCGCCGCTGCGGCGCTCCTTATCGCCGGGCTCTCGGCCGACATCCGGGCGACGTTTCCCGCGCGGCGAATCGCGACGCTCGCCGCCGCCGCGGCCGCTGGGTTCCTCCTGCTGCCCGCCGCACTCACGGCGTTTTTCGCAGCGCAGGGCGCGCTCGGAGCGCTTGCCTACGGCGTGATCGGCCACAACATCCTTGCGGGCCTCGGCGACTGGAGGGAACCCTGGCGCTTGGCAATTCTCCCGCTGGGAGGGGCGGCGGCGGCATGGGTGGCCGCGCCGCGTCTGCGCGCCGCTGGCGGCGACCGCATCCGGGTGCTGCGGGTGTTCGTCCTGCTGACCGTCGCGCTGTACGTCCTGGCGCTCGAGGGGTTCTGGCCGCTGGTCACCGGGCAGGACTATCTGCCGGTGTGGCCGCTCGCCGCCATCTTCGCCGTCGCGGGCTTCGAGCGCTGGGAGGACCGGCGGACCGCACGCGGCGCACGGGGTCGGGCGCTCCCGGCCATGGTCCTGCTGGCCGTGCTCGCGGCCGAACTCGGCGTGATCGTGCTCAAGGGGCCGGTCTGGCGCGACCGCGGTCATGCGCAGACGGCCCTCCTCGCGGCCGTCCTGCGCCTGACCGACGGCGGCGACTACGTGATGGACGCCAAGGGCGAGACCGTGTTCCGCCGCCGCCCGTTCTTCTGGGTGCTGGAGACGATCACGAAGGCGAGGCTTCGCCGCGGGCTGCTCCCCGACACGATCCCCGAAGCGATCGTCCGCACGCGCTGCCACGTCGCCGTCCCGGACAGCGCGCGCTTTCCCCAGCGCGGCCGCGCGTTCCTCAACGCCAACTTCGTCTCCGTGGGCCGCCTCCGCGTGGCGGGACGCTTGCTCGGCCCTCCGCCCCGCGCCGGGGCACCGATGTCCTTCGCGATTGCAGTTCCCGGCGAGTACACCGTGGTCACGCCGGCCGGTCCGGCCGCCGGCGAGCTCGACGGGACACGTGCTGCCGGCCCTCGCTTCCTCGCGGCGGGGACGCACGAGTTCGAACCCGAGGGCGCCTCACGGCCGCTCGCGGTGGTGTGGGCGAAGGCGATCGCGCGGGGGTTCTCGCCGTTTGCCCCGCGTCGGAGCTCGCCGTGATCCCGTCCCTCGCGCTCGGCCCGGCCGACCGGCTCCTCGTCCTCCTCCCCCACCCCGACGACGAGAGCGTCGCGACCGGCGGGCTGCTGCAACACGCCCTCGCGGTCGGCTCGCAGCTGCTCGTCGTGTTCTTCACCGACGGTGACAACAACCCATGGGCGCAGCGTGCCAGCGAGCGGCGCTGGCGGATCGGTCCCTCCGACCGCGCCCGCTTCGCCGCCCTACGGCGGGCCGAGGTCCGCGCCGCCCTCGGGCAGCTCGGCGTGCCGCTCGAAGCGGTCCGCTTCCTCGGTTTCCCCGACCAGGGGACCACCGATCTCCTGCTCAGGGGCAACCAGGTGGCGTTTCGGGCCGTCCTCGACGCGATCGGCACATGGCGGCCGACCGTGGTCGGCGGCCCGTCGCTGCTCGACCTCCACCCGGATCACAGCGCGCTCGCGGTCGTCGCCGAGATGGCGCTCGCGGCGCTCGGGGAGACGCTCGCCGTGCGCCGCAGGGTCCGCTACCTGGTGCACAACCTCCGGCTGCGCTCGCGCGTCGACGAGGGCTCGCTCGTGCTCCCGCTGTCGGAGACGGAGCAGCGACGCAAGAAGGCTGCGATCGCCTGCCACAAGACCCAGCTCGTGCTGCGCGGCTCGTGGCTGCTCTCGTTCGCCGCCGGCGACGAGACGTACTACCTTGACGAGTCCCCCTTCGGCCTCGAACAGCATCCGGTGGTCGGCTGGCGCCGCGAAGCCGGATCCGTGGCGATCGACGTCGCGTCGGCCGAACACCTCCGCGCCTTCGGCCGCCGCACCCTTTGCCTCGTCGGGCGCGGCGCCCGGGTTCTCGGTTGCACCGTCGAACTGCCGTCGCGCGGCGGCCCAGTTACGGTCCGCGACCCGCACAGCGGTCGGGTTCTCGGCGAGGGCGAGTTCCGCGGCTCTCGCGGCCGGGGAACCGTCCTCCTCCCGGTCGATCTCGTCCCGGCGAGTTGGACGATGTTCGCGAAGGTCGAGCACGCGCACGGCTTCTTCGACGAAGCGGGCTGGAAGATCCTGCCACCCGCTGCGCCCGCGGGAGATGAGAGTTGACCCGGGGCGAGGGCCCCTCCGCCTGGCGTGAGGGCGGCTGGCCACGGGTGCGGGGGCGCCACCTGCGCGAGCGCGGCCCGGCGCCGCGCACGATCCGGCCGCGTCGCGTCCTCGACCTGTTGCGCCACGTCAGCGAGATCCTCGAAACCGTCGTCGACCCCGAGGTCGCCGGGTGGAGCGTTCTGGTCGCGTTCACTGCCGGCGAGGGGCTCGGCTTCAACCGCGCGTTCCTCCTTCTCGCCGAAGGCGACGAGCTGCGCGGCTGGTTCGGAGTCGGGCCGCGCACCCGCGACGAGGCGCGCAAGGTGTGGGCCGAGATGCGTGGGGCCGACGTGCTCCCCCTGAGCCAGCTCCACGAGCCCGACCACGCCGCGATCGAGGCCGAGCAGCGCCGCCACGCGTCGATGCTCACCGCGCTGTCGCACGTCCAGCTGAAGGGGTGCAGCGCGTGGCGCCGGGCGTTCATTGGCCGCGCCAACCACCCGAGCGCCTGCGTCCGCCACTGGGTCGGGGTGCTCGACTCGCGCGAGCTCGCGGTCGTCCCCCTCATGGCGAGCGGGCGCCCGTGGGGCGTCGTCCTCGCGGACAACTTCGTCACCCACGCCCCGATCCACCGCGCCACGCTCGAGGCGGCGGAAACGCTCGCCCACTACCTCCGCGCCGCTCTCGAGCGCACCCAGCTCCTGCAACGGTTGCAGCGCGAGCGCCGCCGGCGGATCGTCGCCGAACACGCCACCGCCCTGCTCGAGACCGCGCGCACGTTGGCGCACGACCTCAAGAACCCGCTCGCGCTGGCCGGCGGTCTCGCCAGGGAGCTGGTGGCAGCGCTGCCGCCCGAGCCCGAGACGCTGGTGCGGCAGCTCGGCATCGTGGCGGGGGCCGTCGGCCGCGCCGAGCAGCGCGTCGGCGAGCTGGTGGACGGGCTTGCGAGCCGAGCCGGCGGGATCGCGCTCGAGCCGGTTGGCGTCGGGGTCCTGGCCGACCGGGTCGTCGAGGCGTTCCGGCCGCTTGCCGTCAGCCGTCATGTGCGCCTCCTCTGCTACCACCCCGCGCGCCGGGTGGTTGCCGCCGCCACCGCCGCCTTGCTCGAACGCTGCATCGAAAACCTGATGGCGAACGCCCTCGATGCGCTGTCGGGTTCCCGAGGGGAGATCCACGTCGTGGTCCGCGAGGAGCCCCCCTGGGTCCGCATCGAGGTGGCCGACAACGGTCAACCGCTGCCCACCGCGCTCCGCACCGATCCGTTCGCCGGCGGTGTCACCACCCGCCGCGGCGGCAGCGGCCTCGGCCTCACGTCCGTGCGCACGCTCGCCGAATCAATGGGGGGCAGTGTGGAGTACGATGAACGAGAGGCGGGCTGGGTGCGGTTCACGGTGGTCCTGCGGAGGTGGTCGTGACAGGCTCACGGTTGCTGTTCGTGGATGACGAGGAGGGTTTCCTCGAGCTGTACCGCGCCGCCTTCAACCGCGATGGGTACACGGTGGAAACTGCGGTCGGTGTCGGCGACGCCCGCGCTCGCCTCGCAGCCGGGGGGATCGACCTCGTCGTGCTCGATATCCGCCTCGGTGAGAGTTCCGGCCTCGCTTTCCTGCGCGAGATCAAGGCTGCCGACGCCGACCTCCCCGTCGTGCTCGCCACCGCCTACGCCCGCTACCAGGACGATTTCTCGTCGTGGCTCGCCGACGCTTACATCGTCAAGTCCTCCGACCTCGGCGAGCTCAAGCAAGCGGTGGCGCGGTGTCTGGAGACGGCGCAATGATCCCGGTCGTCATGGCCGGCGGGTTCGGCACCAGGATCCGGCCGCTCTCCGCCAACCGCCCGAAACCGATGCTCCCGATCGTCAACCGCCCCATCCTGGAGCGCGTCCTCACCCACCTCGCGAGCTTCGGCATGCGCGAGGCGATGCTCCTGACCTACTACGACCCGGACAAGATCAAGAGCGCGTTCGGCGACGGCTCCCGCCTCGGCATGCGGTTGCACTACTGCAACGGCGACCAGGACT
>NCBR01000057.1 GCA_002279285.1 Acidobacteria bacterium 37-71-11 | reverse complement strand
GACACGGACGCCGAGCAGCTTAGCGAGGGCCGCAGGGTCATCCCCTTCGGCCTCGCGTGCGGCCACAAGCTCGAGTACTACTGCGATCACCTCGCCCGCCTCGAGACGCTCCGCGCGTTCCGGCGCCACCTCGGGCGCCTCCCGTCGAGCGCGGAAGAGATGCGCGCCTTCTCGGAGGAGGGAGCGACCCCAGACGCGCTGGTCAGGCGCGCGGTCTCGGAGGGGCGCCTGGCCCGCGGCCATCGTCGCCAAGGCGGTCGCGCTGGTTGACACCGAGGGGGCGCTGCTGCCTATCACCTGGCCTTGGATGTTATTGGTCTGCGACGTCGCGCCTGCGGCGCAGATCGGGAAGCCCGGACTCTTCGCATACCCGTTGTCGCTGATACACGTCGAACCGAGGCAAACCTGAGAGACAGCAGTCCCAGTCTGACCCTGCTTATACATCTCAAAATAGGACGGGCTGGAACCATCAGGCTTATCGCACGCCAAGACCTTCAGGCTGCCGCTCCCACTCGTACAGACCAGGGTGCGACAACCCCCATTCAAAGTATCAGTCGTCACAGAACCACCCACACAAGCCACCGGGACAGACGCGACACCAGCAGCACAACCCGAAGCAGCAGAACCAAGACTCGTCGTCGTGGTAGCTTGAGGAGGAGTGCTGCTCGGCGCAGGAGACGACGAAGGAGGAGGCAAAGTGGACGGCGGAGGCGAAGCCACGGTACCAACGGGCACGAAGGCTCCTTGGTCGCGGCCGATGGCGAGGCCGGCCCGCTGCGCATCGTGCTCGACGACGCTGAGGAGGCCGCAACCGCGGGCCCCGGACCGGTCGTGGCCGTCGCCGGTCTCGCCCCCGAGGCGATCGTCCGCAAGGTCCGCACCGCCCTGCTCGGGCGGGAGCTGGGGATTCCGGCCGACGCCCGTCTGGAGGCTCTCGAGGGGAACCTGCTGGCGCTGCCGCTGCTCGAGTTGCTACCGAAGCTGCGGCGCCTCGTCGTGAGCGGCCGCGTGCTCCTCGGCGACGGCGAGGTGGCGCTCGAGGAAGGCGAGGCCGTGGCCGCCCGCGCCGGTTCGGTGCGCGGCGCCAAGGCGTTCGGGAGACTCGCGCGCACCACGTTCGGCAGTTTCCGCGTGCTGCTTGGTCCGGCCGGTGGGCCGCGGGAGATCGCGGAGGACATGCTGAGCTTGATGGCGCTCGCCATGGAGGACCAGGCCCGCTTCACCGAGGCATGCGGCCGCCTTCCCGACCTCGCGAGCCGGTTGCGCCTGGTGATCGGCCCGGCGTTTTTCGCCACACAGTTCACCCCGGGCCAGCAAGGGGTGCTGGCAGGGGCCCACGACGGCGGCACCATCGGGGATGTCGTCGATGGCGCTTCCGAGCCCGACGGCGTGGTCCTCGGCGCGATCGCCGACCTCCACGGAATCGGCCTGGTGGCGTTCGACGAGCCCGAGATCAAGGTGCGGGTCGTCACCGACTCGACGGCCGACCTGCCGCCCGATGTGGCGGAGAAGAATCGAATCCACGTGGTGCCGCTCTCCGTGCTCTTCGGGAAGGAGTTCTACAAGGACGGCATCGACCTGCGGCCGGCGGCGTTCTACGAGCTGTTGCAGGACCACAAGCGCGGGCACCCGCAGACCAGTCCCCCCACCAAGGGCGAGTTCCTCGCCGCCTATCGCCAGGTCGTCGGCCGCAGCGACGTCGTCTCGGTGCACATCTCGGAGAAGATGTCCAAGACGGCGGCGCACGCCCGCGCCGCGGTCAAGGAGGGAAGCGACGAGTTCCGCACGCTGCGCGGGGACGGCACGCCGGCCATGGAGGTCGTGGACAGCCTCCAGGTCAGCAGCGGCCTCGCCCTTCTGGCCGTGATCGCCGCCCGATTGGCGATGCGGCGTCTCGAAGCGTCCGAGATCCGCGCGCGGATCGAGGCGATGCGGCCCCGCATCCACTTGCTCTTCGTCGTGGACACCCTGGAGTACCTCGCGCGCGGCGGCAGGATCGGCCAGGCGCAGGCGTGGTTCGGGGGGCTCCTGGGCATCAAGCCGATCCTCGGCGTGGTGAACGGCGAGGTCGTGCCGGTGGACCGGGTACGCGGCGGCGCCAACGCCCAGGCGCGCCTGGTTGCGCTTCTCAAGGAGCGCGTCGATGCCGCTCGGCCCGTGATCGTCGGAATCGCGCACGCCGCCGCGCCGGAGTGGGCGGCACGGCTGAGCGGCCTGCTGCACGGCGCGTTCGAAATCGCCGAGTTGTTGGAGAGCGAGATCGGGCCGGTCGTCGGCACGCACGTCGGTCCCGGCTGCGTCGGTGCGGCGGTCTTCCAGCCCACCGAAGACGAGCTCGCGCTGGTGGCGCCGCCGGCATAGGGGGCGGCGCTCCAGCGAACGCGCGGCTGCTACGCCGCCGGGCCGCGTGGCGCGAGCGGCCGCGGCCGGGTCATCGCTTCGGGGGAGAGCAGCTCGTCCAGCTCGGCGCCCGAGAGCAGGCCGGCGGCCAAAATGATCTCGCGGACCGGCTTGCCGGTTTCGAGGGCTTCCTTGGCGATCTCGCCGGCGCGCTCGTACCCCAGCGCCGGCACCACCGCCGTCACGATCCCGATCGAGCGCTCCACCAGCTCGCGGCAGCGCTGGGCGTTGGCGGTGATGCCGCGGATGCAGCGGGCCGTCAGGGTGTTCACGGCCGCGGTGAGCATCTGGAGCGATTGGAAGAGGGCGAACGCGATGATCGGCTCCATGACGTTGAGCTGGAGCTGGCCGGCCTCGGCCGCAAGCGTGATCGTCAGGTCGTTGCCGATCACCTGAAACGCGACCTGGTTGACGACCTCGGGGATGACGGGGTTGACCTTGCCCGGCATGATCGAGGAGCCGGGCTGCATCGCGGGCAGGTTGATCTCCGCCAGCCCGCAGCGCGGGCCGGAGGAGAGCAGCCGCAGGTCGTTGCACAGCTTGGAGAGCTTGACCGCCGTGCGCTTGAGCACGCCGGAGAACATGACGAACGCGCCGGTGTCGGGCGTCGCCTCGACGAGGTTCTCCGCGAGCACGACGTCGAGGCCGGTAATCCGCCGGAGGTGCTCGACCACGAGCACGGGGTAGTGCGGGTCGGCGTTGATCCCGGTGCCGATCGCAGTCCCCCCCATGTTGACCTCGAGGAACAGCCGCGCCGTCTCGCGCAGGCGGGCGATGTCCTCGCCGGTGGTGACGGCGAACGCCGTGAACTCCTGACCCATCGTCATCGGGACCGCGTCCTGGAGCTGCGTGCGTCCCATCTTCACCACGCCGCCGAACTCGTCGCCCTTGGCGGCCAGCGCCGCGCGCAGCTTCTCGAGGGCGGCGGTGAGGCTGCGGAGCGACAGCACGGTCGCGATCCTCAGCGCCGTCGGGTAGACGTCGTTGGTGGACTGCGAGAGGTTGACCTGGTTGTTGGGATGGCAGCGTGCGTAGTCGCCGCGGCGGGCGCCGAGCAGCTCGAGCGCGCGGTTCGCGATGACCTCGTTCGCGTTCATGTTCGTGGAGGTGCCGGCGCCGCCCTGCACCGCGTCGACCACGAAGTGGCCGTGGTGCCGGCCGTCGACGATCTCCTGGCACGCCCGGTCGATCGCCGAGGCGACCTCCCCGTCCAGCAACCCGAGCCCGAGGTTGGCGCGGGCGGCCGCCTGCTTCACCATGGCGAGGGCGCGCACGAGAGTGGGGAAGTGGGACAGGTGCACGCCGGAGATCGGGAAGTTCTCCACCGCCCGCAGCGTCTGCACACCGTAGAGCGCGTCGGCCGGCACGTCGCGGTCGCCGAGCAGGTCGTGCTCGACCCTGGTCGCCCCCGACGCGTACGCCTTGTCGCGCCCCACGGGGCCGGAACTCGCGTACTGCAGGCGGCGGCTGATGGCGAGCGCCACGCGGCTGAGCACCTCGACGGCGGCGGCGCCGTTGGCCGCCAGGGCCGTTCGGACCGCGTGCCGTTCCAGCACCAGCAGTGCCAGCGGCGTCAGTGCGCGCGCCGAGGTCGTGTGCAGCGACGCGTGCAAAAACGAGCCCTCGCCGAGGGCGTCGCCAGGGCCGAGCACCGCCAGCCGCTCGGCCTCGTCGTGGCGGCCCCGGAGGATCTCGGCCTGACCCTCCACCACCACGAAACAGGCGTGCCGTGACGAGCCCTGGGTGTACAGCATCGCGCCCGCCGGCACCTCGTGCGGACGAGCCGTGGCCGCCAGCAGCTCCAACGCAGCCTCGTCGAGGCCGGCGAACAACTCGCAGGCGCGCAGGTCTGTGCGTACGTCGTGCATCCCGCCTCCCCGCCGGATCGGATCCCCAGGCTGCCCGGGGGCCCGGCCGGCACGTGGTGATTGTAGCGGTGCGCCGTCGCGGGCCTTGCGGACGCGGCCGCGCCTCCGGTAGGGTGGTCCGATGCCCGCGCGAGCCGGGGAAGGAAACACGACATCGGCCGTGTTTGGTCTCGCCGGAGGTCGGCAGCGTTGGAGCGGAGCAGGCGATGACGGCGAACGCGTTGAACGCGGTCGTGGCGGCCAGGATCGAGGTCGCGCCCGGCCTCGTCATTCTCAGGGTGAAGCCGGACGGTTGGGATCTCCCGCCGTTCAGACCGGGTCAGTTCGCGGTGCTGGGCCTGCCGGCCGAGGCGGGCCGGCACCCGGTGGCCGACCCGGAGGGCGACCCGGCGCCGAAGCCGGGCACCCTGATCCGGCGGTCGTACTCGATCGCCTCCTCCTCCGTCGAGCGCGAGTACCTGGAGTTCTACCTCACGCTGGTGCGGTCGGGCTCGTTGACGCCGCGGTTGTTCGCCCTGAACGTGGGGGACCGCCTGTGGCTCGGGCCGAAGATCACCGGCCTGTTCACCTTCGAGCAGGTGCCGGCCGGGGCCGACATCGTGATGGTCGCCACCGGCACTGGTCTCGCGCCGTACATGAGCCAGCTGCGCACGGCCCTCCTGCACCATCCGGCCCGCCGGGTCGCGGTGCTGCACGGGGCGCGCCACTCCTGGGACCTCGGCTACCACGCCGAGCTGGCCACGATGCAGCGGCTCCGGCCGCACCTGCTCTATCTCCCCGTTGTCTCGCGCCCCGACGAGGAACCGGCGGTCTGGGCGGGCGAGGTGGGCTACGTGCAGGACCTGTGGGTGAGCGGGGTCCTGGAACGGCGCTGGGGTGGCCGGCCCGGTCCTGCCGACACCCACGTCTTCCTCTGCGGCAACCCGGCGATGATCGAGACGATGGCGGCGTTGCTGGCCGGCGAGGGCTTTCGCGAACACACGCCGCGGCAGCCGGGGGAACTCCACGTCGAGAGGTTCTGGTGATGAGAGCGCCGTCGCTCCGCCTCCTGCTCGCCGTGCCGGTCATTGCTGCCGCCGTCCTGGGCGTGGCCCTGGTCTGGCTCGCCGCCGTGGCGGCGCACACCCTGCGGGAGCGCGATGACGCGGTCCGCCAGGGAGTCTTGCTGCGTCTCGGCCACGAGCTGGAAACCGACCTCCGGGAGGCGGGACCCGACGAAGCCGCCGCAACGCTCGACCGCTTCCTGGCCGCGCACGCCGAGGCGCTGGCGGGCGTGGAGCTGGTGGGACCGCAAGGGGTCATCGCAGGGAAGGGCACCCTGGGTCCGGCGGCGAGCGAACAGCCGGCGTTGCTGGGGCCGCGGTGGCGTCCAGCGGGCGGGATGATGGGGCGAGGCGCCGGCCCCGGGCGGGGGACGCTCGGCAGGTTGCGCCTGCAGCCGGCGAAGGCGCTGGGCGCCTCCGACCGGCTCGCGTCCGTGATGATGGCGGGGGCGTCGGTCGCGGCGGTTGGCCTCGTGGCGTTCGCGCTCTTCGGGGTGGCCGGCCTGGCGCAGCGGCAGCGCCTTGTCATCGCCGAGGCTGAACGGCGGCGGTTGGAGGTGGTCGCGCTGGCCGGCGCCGGTCTGGCGCACCGGCTGCGCAACCCGCTGGCCGGCATCAAAGGGACGACGCAGCTCCTCCTGGAGGGCGCTTTGCCCCCGACCGAGGGCCGGGCAAGGCGCATCCTGGAGGCGAGCGAGCGGATCGAGGTGTTGCTTGGGCGGCTCCTGGCGTTCGCCCGTCCTCCCGAGGCGAACCCCGAGACGCTCGACCTGGTGGCGCTGGCCGAGCGGGTCGCGAGCCGGACGCCGGGTGCCGTGCGCGTGAGCTCGCGCGCGGCGGTGCCGGCGTGGGCGGACGGGGAGCACGCCGAGAGCATCCTCGAGGAGCTGCTCGGCAACGCCCGGGCGTTCGACCCGGAGGGCGAGCTGGAAGTCGAGGTGCGGCGGGAGGGACGGGTGGCGGTGGTCGAGGTGCGCGACCGCGGCGCCGGCCTTGGGGTCCACCCGGAGCGGGCGTTCGACCCCTACGTGACCACGCGGCCGGAGGGTGCCGGCCTCGGCCTGGCGATCGTGCGCGCCCTCGCGAACGCCAACGGGGGTGATGCCGCCCTGGCCGCGAGGGCCGGCGGCGGCTGCGTGGCGCGGCTCGAACTCCCGGCGGGGAAGGGCTGACGTGGCCCGCATCCTGGTGGCCGACGACGAGCCCTCGTTCCGCGAGCTGCTCGCGGACATCCTCGAGGGCGCCGGACACGAGGTCGTCGAGGCGCGCGACGGCGCCGAGGCGCTGGCGGCGCTGGAGCGGGGCCCGTTCGACCTCGTGCTCGCGGACCAGCGCATGCCGCGCATGGACGGCCTGGAACTGTTGCGGCGCAGCCGCCAGCTTACCGCGCCGCCACCGGTGGTGATGCTCACCGCGTACGGCACGATCCCGGAGGCGGTGGAGGCCGTGCGCCTCGGCGCCGCCGACTACCTGACCAAGCCGCTGCCGTCGCCGGCCGCGCTGCTCGCGGCGGTGGGCCGCCTGCTCGCGCCCGAAGAGGGAGCCGGGGCGTTCGTGACCGAGGACCCGACCGTGAAGGAGCTGCTCGACCTTATCGACCGGGTCGCGCCCCGCGACGTGTCCGTCCTCGTCACCGGGGAATCCGGCACCGGCAAGGAGCTGGTGGCGCGCCGGCTGCACGCGAAGAGTGGCCGCTCCGCGGGCCGGTTCGTCGCGGTCAACTGCGCGGCGCTGCCCGAGGCGCTCGCCGAGAGCGAACTGTTCGGCCACGAGAAGGGCGCGTTCACCGGCGCCGACCGGCAGCGGCTGGGCCGGTTCGAGGAGGCCGGCGGCGGCACGCTGTTCCTCGACGAGGTGGGCGACCTCCCGCCCTCATTGCAGGCCAAGCTCCTCCGCGTCCTCGAGGAGCGCGTGGTGCGGCGGCTCGGCGGTGTGGCCGAGATTCCGGTGGACGTGCGTCTCGTGGCCGCCACGAACCGCGACCTCTCGGCCGCGGTCGCCGGCGGCGGCTTCCGCGAGGATCTCTACTTCCGGCTCGCGGTCGTCACCGTCAACCTGCCGCCGCTGCGCAAGCGGCCGGCCGACATCCCGGTGCTGGCGCGGCACCTAGTCGCGGACCTTGCGGCTCGCCATCACCTCCCGGTCCCAGACCTCGATCCGGCGGTGTTCGCGGCGTTGCAGCGCAACCGGTGGCCGGGCAACGTGCGCGAGCTGCGCAACGTGCTGGAGCGGGCTCTGATCGTGCGGGCTGGAGCCGCGATTCGGGCCGAGGATGTCACGCCTGCGGTCGGGGCCACCCCCTCGACCGGGGAAGGCGGCGCCGTGCCGCTCGACCGGGAGGTGCGGGAGCGGGAGGCGCTCCTGGAAGCGCTGCGGCGCGCCGGCGGCAACCGCCAGGAGGCCGCGCGCCTGCTCGACGTCTCGGTCCGCACCCTTTACTACCGCCTCCGTCGCTTCGGGATCTCCTGACTGCAACGCGTTGCGCAGCGGCTGCAGGATCTTGCAGGCAAGTGCGGCGCGCCACTCGACGGAAATACAGAACATTCATGGAACCAATCACTTGCGAATTGGTGCCGACGTGGCACAGCACGTGCGTAGGTGAAAGGCGGCTCCGGCAACCGGGGCGGCATAAAGGGGGGTACGGAAATGAAGAGAAGCTCGAACTTTGGGGTGGCAACGCTCGGGATGGCGCTGGTTATGGCGAGCCCGCTGGCGGCACAGCAGATGCGGGGCGGCGCGGCCGGCGGGACCGGTCCGAGGGTGGATACCAGCAAGACCTTCACCGTGCAGGGCGAGGTCGTGAGCTTCCGGGCAGCGCCAGGCCAGGCGATGCCGCAGCTCACGGTGCGCGAGGCAAGCGGAAACGAGACGGCGTTCGTGCTCGGGCCGTTCCGCTACTTGCAGGCGCAGAACTTCGCGGCCGAGGCGGGCGACCGAGCCGAGGTGACTGGGTGGGTGTGTGCGAGTTGCGCGCAGGGGATGGTGGTCGGCCAGGTGAAGAACCTGACCAGGGGCCTCACGCTGGTCCTGCGCAACGCCGACGGCACTCCGGTGTGGACAGGCCCAGCCGGGCAGGGTGCTCGCCGCCACCTCGCGGGGCGCGCGGCCGGCGTCGGCGCGGCGCGGGGGATGGGGATGCGGATGGGTGCGGGCCAGGGCACGGGTGCCATGCAGCGCGGCGGGCGTCGGCTCTGCGCCGGGGGCGGGCCGGACCTGAGCCGGACTGCGACGTTTGCCGGTGCGGTGGTCAGCTTTGCCGGGGGCCCCGGCGAGGGCTTCCCCACGCTGGTGATGTCCTCGACCCAGGGTGACGTCGCAATCGTGCTCTCGCCCTACCGCGCGCTGATGCAGGCGGGGTACACGCCCGTCGCCGGCGCCCAGGTCGAGGTCAAGGCCGCACCGGTGAGCCTGGACGGCCAGGACCACTGGGTGGCGCTCGCCGTCAAGGATGTGGCGACCGGCCTCGAGGTTGTGCTGCGCGACCCCGCAACGGGTCTACCGCTGGTCATGGGCCGGGGCCCAAGGCGCTGACCGAGTTCGTCCGGAGGACGGGGGAGGAGCGATCCTCCCCCTTGTTCATCTCAGCCGAAGCGCCCGGTGATGTAGTCCTCGGTCTGCTTCTGCTTCGGGTTGGTGAACAGCTCCGTGGTGGTCCCAAACTCGATGATCCGCCCCTGGTAGAAGAACCCGGTGAAGTCCGAGAGGCGGGCGGCCTGCTGCATGTTGTGGGTGACGATGACGATCGTGTAGGTGGCCTTGAGCTGAACGACGAGCTCCTCGATCCGCGAGGTGGCCACCGGGTCGATCGCGGACGTGGGCTCGTCCATGAGCAGCACCTCGGGCTCGACCGCGATGGCGCGTGCGATGCACAGGCGCTGCTGCTGGCCGCCGGAGAGCGCCGACCCGGAGCGGTGCAGCTTGTCCTTCACCTCGTCCCAGAGCGCCGCCGCGCGCAGCGCCTGCTCGATGCGGTCGTCGAGCTCGGATCCCTTCACGCGGTAGTGCAAGCGCAGGCCGTACGCCAGGTTCTCGTAGACCGTCAGCGGGAACGGCGTCGGCTTCTGGAAGATCATCCCGACGCGGCGCCGGAGCTCGATCACGTCCACCCCGGGGGCGAGGACGTTTTCCCCGTCGAGCCAGACCTCTCCGCTCGCCCGTTGATCGCGGTAGAGCTCGAAGATCCGGTTGTAGACGCGGATGTGGGTGGACTTTCCGCACCCCGACGGGCCGATGATCGCGGTGACACTGCCGGCGGGGACATCGAGCGAGTTGTCGAACAGCGCCTGCTGCTCGCCGTAGTAGAAAGAGAGGCCGCGGACCGAAATCTTCGTCTGCGCAGCGGTCGCCGGGGGCCCCTGCACGCCCGCGGTGGGTTCCGGCACCGTGAGTCGCGGCGGGGCAACGTCGGGCGGGGGTGTGCTCGTCACTTTCTCTCCCGTGCCAGCGCGCGGGACACGACCGTGAGTGCCAACACGCCGATGGTAATGATAAACGACGCACCCCACGCGGCCTGTTGCCAGGCGGGATAGGGCGACATCGCGTAGTTGAAGATCGTGACCGTCAGGTTGGCCGTCGGGCCGCTCAGCGATCGCGGCCAGTACGGGCTGTTGAGGGCCGTGAACAGGAGCGGAGCGGTCTCGCCACTCACACGGGCGACGGCGAGCAGCACGCCGGTGAGGAGGCCCGCCCTGGAGGCCCGGAACAGGATCTGCAGCGTCGCCCGCCAGTGCGGCGAGCCCAGCGCCAACGCCGACTCCCGGAGGGCGTTGGGGACGAGCGCCAGCATGTCCTCCGTTGTCCGCGCGACGACGGGCAGGACCAGGAGCGCCAGGGCCACCCCTCCCGCCCACCCGGAGAAGTGCCCGGTGGGCAGGACCAGGATCGCGTAGACGAAGAGGCCGATGATGATCGACGGGATGCCCATCATCACGTTGGCGAGGAACCGGACCACCGTGGCGAACCGGGTGCCCCGGCCGTACTCCGCCAGATAAACCCCGGCGAGTAGGCCGACTGGAACGCCGAGGGCGCATGCCAACACCGTGATGATGGCGGTGCCGAGGATGGCATTGCCGAGTCCGCCGCCGCTCCCGCCGGGCGGGGAAGGGAGCGAGGTGAGAAACGTCCAGTTCAGCGCGGCGGCGCCGTGGCGCAGGACCACGAAGAGGATCCAGGCCAGGAAGCCCAGGCCGAGCGCGGCCGCCAGGGCCGACACGACCTTGACCGCGCCGTTCATCGCCTTCCTCGGCCAGGCGGGGCGGCGTCTCATGACCGGTTCCCGGCCAACCGCCCGAGGCGGTTCAACCAGAGCTGGGCGAGCACCTGGATCACCAGCGTGACGACGAACAGGATGAGCCCGAGCTCGACCAACGCCGACAGGTACACCGGTTCAGACGCCTCGGTGAACTCGTTGGCCAGCGTCGAGGCGATCGAGTTGCCCGAGGCGAACAGCGACGCCGCGATGCGATGGTCGTTGCCGATCACGAACGTCACCGCCATCGTCTCGCCGATCGCCCGGCCGAGACCGAGGAACACCCCGCCGACGAGGCCCTTCATGCCGTAACCTATCGTCACCTTGCGCGTCACCTCCCACGTCGTCGCGCCCAGCCCGTACCCGGCCTCCTTCATGACGGGCGGCACGAGCGCGAAGACGTCGCGGGCGACCGCGGTGATGAACGGCAGCACCATGAGCGCCAGAACGAGACCGGCCGTGAGGACCCCGATCCCCATCGGCGGCCCGGAGAACAGCGGAAATGTGCCGAACACCTTCTGCATCGCGGGTTGAACGTGGGTGGCCATGAGCGGCGCCAGCACGAAGAGCCCCCACATGCCGTAGATGATGCTGGGGATCCCCGCCAGCAACTCTCGGGCGAGCCGGGGCGGGGCGATCTCGACGAGGAAGAGCGCGATCACGAGACTGAGGGGGACCGCGATCACCATCGCGATTGCAGTGGAGGCCACGGTGCCGAAGATGCTGCTGGCGGCGCCGAAGTGGTCGCGGACGGGGTCCCACGCGTCCGACCACAGGAACCCCCAGCCGAACCTGTGGATCGAAAGGTGCGAGCGGACCAGCAGCACGACGAACAACCCGGCCATGACAACGAGCACGAACGCGGCGCAGGTGAGCGCGACCACGCGGAACACGCCCTCAGCGACGAGCGGTGCCCGTCCGTGCGCGCGCCGCACCATACCCCGCGCAGGGAGGGCGGCCGCCCCAGCGGCGGCCGCCCTGCGACGGTCTTCCGTTCCAGTCACTTCCAGACGGCCTGACCCGCGGAATGCACCTTCGCCGTCCAGTTCGCTTCCATCATGTCGGCGACGTTCTTGGGCATCGGGACGTAGTCCAACTCCTCAGCCATCTTCTGGCCGTTGGCGTAGCACCAGGCGAAGAACGAGAGCACGGCCTTGGCCTTGGTCGCGTCGGGCTGGTCTTTGTAAAACAGGATGAACGAGGCGCCGGTGATCGGCCAGCTCTCGGCGCCCGGCTGGTCGGTGAGCACGAGGTAGTAGCCGGGGGCGTCCTTCCAGTCCGCGTTGGCGGCAGCAGCCTGGAACGCCTTGGCGGTGGGCGACACGAAGTTGCCGGCGCCGTTGCGCAGCAGGGTGTACGTCATGTGGTTCTGCAGGCAGTAGGCGTACTCGACGTAGCCGATGGCGCCGTTGATGCGCAGCACGTAGGCGGAGACCCCCTCGTTGCCCTTGCCGCCGACGCCGGTCGGCCAGGAGACCGCGGTGCTCGTGCCGACCTTGGAGTGCCACTCAGGCGACACCTTGTCGAGATAGTTGGTGAAGATCCACGTCGTGCCGGACCCGTCCGCGCGGTGCACGACGGTGATCGCGAGGTCGGGGAGCTTGACGCCGGGGTTGACCGCGGCGATCTCCGGTGCGCTCCAGTTGGCGACCTTGCCGAGGTAGATGTCGGCGAGCAGCGTGGGCGTGAGCTTGACCTCGCCTGGCTTGACGCCGGGGACGTTGAGCACCGGGACGACGCCGCCCATGATCATCGGCCACTGGATGAGGCCGATCTCGTCGAGCTGCTGCTGGGTGAGCGGCGCGTCGGAGGCGCCGAAGTCGACCGTCTTAGCCTTGGTCTGGGCGATGCCGCCGCCCGACCCGATCGACTGGTAGTTGAGGTGGACGCCGGTCTTGGCGGCGTAGGCATCGGCCCACTTCGCGTAGACGGGGTAGGGGAACGTGGCGCCCGCCCCTGTGATGGTGGTCTGGCCGAACGCGACTCCTCCCGCGAGGACCAAGGCCGCGGCCGCCGAACCCATGAGCCAACTCTTGCTGGACCGTTTCATCGTGCGCATCCTCCCTTTCGGCCCGGCGGGGGTACCCGCGTCGCCGGCTCCCCGGCCGCCGCCGCGACCCTTGTACGGCGCGAGTGTGAACGCTCTGTGAAGAGCCACAGCGTCACTCGCGGGCGGCGACGCGGCGCGCCGCGGGATCAGGGCACGACCGTGACGGACACCGCGCCGCGCAGGTCGCCCTCGCGGTAGCCGGTGGCGCGGTCCGCGGGGTAGCGCTCGGCGAGCGCCGCGCGCACCGCGGGGTCGAGGCTCGATACCTGGCCGTGGCACGCAAGGCATAGCTTTCCGGTCATGACCGGGCGCATCACCCGCAGCGTCCGGACGCCGTCAGCCTCGACCCATGCGTCCTCCTCCTGAGGGGCGACACCGCGTCCGATCGCCTGCTGCCAGCGCGCCAGCACGGCGGCCTCGAACGCGTCGGGGGCGTTGGCGGGGTTGCGCACCCGGGTGCCGACCCGGCGCACGGTGAGGCCGTCGCGGGAGAGGCGGGCGGCGATCGCCGGCGCGACCTCGGAACACACCGCGATCGCCTTGGCCGGTCCGCCGGCGTCGAGTTCCTTGCGCAGCCGGCCGAGCAGCTCCGTGGTCAGGGCGGCCGCGGCCTGGTGCGCCCGCGCCAAGGCCGGGTCGCTCGGCGCGACGCCGGCCGTCGTCTCGGGAACCGGCGGCACCGGAGTTGCAGCGAGCAGCATGGCGAGGACAAGGGCAGGGATCATGATCGCCTCCAGGCCATCATCGTATCCCCGAAACGCCGAGGGGTGGAGGCGGCCCTAGTCCGAGGTCAGTTTCCTCCCCCGCCCTCTTCGTCGAAATCGACCATGGGCTCCTCCCACCCGAACGGGACGCCGCCGTAGTAGTAGCCGTCGTTGTAGGAGTTCCAGGCGCGCAAGTACCTCCGCGCCCTGTTGCGGCTCACGGCATCCACGTAGGTGGCTTGCATGTAGTTCAGGACCGGGTTCGACACGCCCTCGCTGTGGAGGCGCACGATCTGGTCCGCGCTGAGCCGGTACACCGTACCGGAGTCGCGGAGCTTCTGGATGATCTCCTTGGGAGGCATCCCGTCCTTACTCCACTGAATGATGCTGGCCACATGGATGGGCTCCGGCCGGACGCCGGACTCCCTGGCCCCCATCGTCGTGCACGCCGATAGGGCAAGCAACGCGGCGCCAAGGCCGGTTGCAGCAAGAAAACCCGAGAGAACTCTTGTCTTCGTCATGTGGGCATCTCCTCTTGCTCGGTTCAGAGTTGGGAGGTTCTTCTCTCACCTCGACCCCAGGACAGATCCGTGAGAGGGACAGCAAGAGCCACCGGAGGTCCCCGGAGGGTGCTTGGAAGGTCCCCCGGCCTGTCGCGCCAAGCGCCCAAGGAGACGCGAGCCACCCGCCGCAGCCTCGCTGGCCAGATTCGTGAGGAAACAAGAACATCTGTCATTTTCACTTGCATTGATCTTAACACCGTGGCGGCCGACCGGTTGGGCAACCCCTTCACGCGTGGAGGAGCTGCTGCCATTTCAGCAAGCCTTGGACATCGGGCGGGCAGACACCGCCCTCCTGCAACCGCGCGTACAGCAGCTGCACCATCCTCTGGCTGACCTTGAGGAGCGTGGCCCCATCGTCCAGT
>NCBR01000235.1 GCA_002279285.1 Acidobacteria bacterium 37-71-11 | reverse complement strand
CTCCGGCCCGCCGCAACCTGCTCGCCCCTGGGGGGACGCTCGAGTTCGAGCGCCGCAACCAGGTGCGCAATCCGCAGGCCCGCGAGATCGAGCGACGTCGTCAGCGTCTGCAGAGGGGTGCGCAGCTCGTGAGCCACCCCAGCGGCGGCGACTCCCAACGCGTACACACGTTCCACGTCGAGGAGGCGCTGCTCGAGTTCGTGGACTTTATGGCGCGTCTCGTGGATCTCGATCGCGCCGCGCAGTGTGGCCTTGAGCTCTTCGGGCTCCCACGGCTTGCGGATGTAGCCGCGGACCTGGCCGCGGTTGATGGCGTTGACGGCGTCGGTCAAGTCGGAGTACGCGGTGATCAGGAGCCTGACCGTGTCGGGGAAGTCCTCGCGGGTGGCTTCGAAGAACTCGACCCCGCTCATGTCGGGCATGCGCTGGTCGACGAGCAGCACGGCGACCTCTTCCCGCCGCAGGATCTCCATCGCCGCCTCGGCGCTGGTTGCGGTCAGGACCGTGAACTCGGGGGAGCAGGCGGCCTGGAGAACGGTGAGATTGGATTCGTCGTCGTCAACGTAGAGAATGGTGCCGTCCATCGTGGTTTCCCTCCCCGCCTGCCGTCGACCACAAGAGCCTGCGGCAGGCCCGCGAATCACGCCCCGGATCTGTCGTTTAGAGTCTCGCCCGCCTTCTCCTCGAACGCAAGCCCCTCGAAACGGGAGGCGTACGCACTCAGTGCTTGCGGATCAAGAGGAAGTAGTAGGCCTTGCCGGGCTCGATCTCGACGCTCACCTCCGCGGTCTCGGGGAGTCGTTGGCCGAGACGGAGCATCTCCTCGCGCGTCCGGTAGAGCATCGTCCAGTCGAGGATGAACTCCGGCGACCAGAAGTGGTCGTTCGGCCCCAGCGCGTTGCCTAGCACGACCAAGCCGCCGACCGCCAGCTGGTCGAACAGCGTGCGGACGAGCACCTGCGCCACCGCTTCGCCCAGGTAGTCGAACAGGCCGGTGGCAAAGATGAAGTGCTGGCCACTCTCGATCGGCAGCAGCGAAGGGTCCCGCATGATCTGGACGAACGACAGGTGGAGACACTGCAGCGAGCCGTCGGCGCCGGTCGCCTGGAGTTGGCGGTGGCTGTCGTTGTACGCGATGGAGAGCGCCTCGTCCTCCTGGTCGATCAGCGTCCACGCGACGTGGCCGGGCCATCCCTTGCGGCGCGCGATGAAGTCGGATACCTCGCGGGCGGGGCCGCATCCCAGGCTGGCGACGCGAAAGACGGGGTCCGCCTCGCCGCGCGCGAGATAGCGAGCGTGTTCCTCCTCCATGAGCCGCACCACGTAGTCCTTCCGCGTCCGCACGCCGGCCGAAAGCGGGTGCTCGACGCCGAGCTTGTGGAACACCTGCGCGAACACGGAGTCGCCCTCGAGGGCGTTGTTGTAGTAGTACTGCATCACCTTGTAGTCGCCCGCGTACCCGAGAGGCTTCGTGTAGGCCCGCTGCACCAGCGGGCAGACCGAGAGGACCGGCGTCACCAGCGTTTCGGTCAGGCGCTTGGATGCGAGCAGGACCTGGCGGTTGCCGAGACACTCCACCGCGGCGCGCGACGCGCTGCGCTGGATCTCGGCCCACGGCTCGCGGAGCGCGGCGAGCGCCCGGTCGGCGAGGCTGGCGAGGGGATCGCCCTCCCTGACGCCGCGCGCGCGGTAGCGGGCTTCGTTGCGGTCGAGGACCTGCCGGTAGAAGTGAAGGAAGTGCACGGCCCGGCCGACGGATTCCTGGAGCGCCTGCGGGATACGGGTGCGCCAAAACTCCGGCCCCGCCCGCAAGTCGGTCTCGAGCTGGCCCTCCTCGTCCTGGTGGAGGATCTCGGGTAGGTCGAGGAACCCGCTCACGAGGCCGACGCCGATCCGCACACCCTTGCGTGGGCCTGGCTCGACGCGGGCGACGCGGCCGCGGCCGCGGAAGGTCTCCCGCCCGTGCAGCAGCAGCGTGACGTCCAGCTCGCGGCCTGCGGGCCAGCTCTCCACTCCGTCCTGGGAAAGGAAGGAGACGCCGTTCAGTGAGAGGTCGAACAGCGGGTGCTCCTCACCGTCGACCAGGAGCTGGGGTTGGGCGTCCCGGGAGAGGAGATCGCGGACGCGCCGTCGCTCCGGACGGAAGAACACCGCGCGGCCCAGGGCACCCATCAGCTCTTCGTACGATTTTGCCATTTCGTCCCTTCCCCTTTCAGTCGTGCTTGTCATGGCCCAGAGCCGGGTGGCCCTGGTGCTCGCCGGCCCGCCGCGACGGTCCCTTGCTCACCCGGCGCCTCTCGCTTCCGGCGCGGGCGGCGCCAGCGGCGCCTTTGCCGCGGGTAGCTCCACGACGAACTCGGCGCCGCCTCCCGGGCGGTTCTGATAGTGGATCCTGCCGCGGCAGTCTTCGACGATCTTGCGCGACAGGTAGAGCCCGAGGCCGGTCCCGGCGCCCACCTTTCGGGTCGTGAAGAACGGGTCGAAGATGCGTTGCACCACCTCGGGAGGGATTCCGGGCCCGTCGTCTCCGATCCGAACGATGACCACACTCCCGTCCGAAGCGGTCGCGATGAAGAGTTTGCTCGCGCCGGAGCGGAGCGCGTTGTCGATGATGTTGAGGAATACCTGGTTGAGCGCCCCGGGGGGCGCCGCGGCGCGGGCCGTCGCGGCGAAATCGCGGTGGACCGTCACGACCGACATGCGGTGCTCGAGCAGGAGGAGCGTGGCGTCGAGCCCCTCGTGCACGTCGCACAACGCGAACCCTCCAGCCTCGGCGGGGCGGGCGTGCGCTTCGAGGGCGGAGGTGATCCCCTGGATGCGTTGCGCCCCGTCGCCGATGACCGCCAGTAGCTTGGCCGCGAGATCGGGCGTTGCGTTGCCGCCGGCGAGGACGCGCGCGGCGTTCAGGATCGAGTTGACCGGGTTGCGCACCTCGTGGAGGATGCCCGCCGCGAGCGTGCCCACCACGGCCAGCTTCTCGCGCTCGGCCAGTTGCAGCCCGAGCGCCCGGAGCTTGAGCTGGGCGCGCACGCGCGCCAAGAGGACGCGGGGGTGGAACGGCTTGGCGACGAAGTCGTCGGCCCCGTGGGCGTACCCTTCCAGCGTCGCCTCGGAGCCAACCCGCGCGGTGAGCAGGATGACCGGGGTCGCCGCCAGGGCCGGGTCGGTCTTGATGTCGTTGCACAGCCGCGTGCCGGTGCGTCCCGGCATCATGACGTCCGAGATGACGAGGTCGGGGCGCTCGCGGTTGACCAGCTCCCAGGCCTCGTCCCCGTCGTCGGCCGTGAACAGGTCGAATTCTTCCACCAGCAGGCCGCGGATGAACTGTTGCAGCTCGACGTTGTCCTCGGCCAGCACGATCCGGGCCCGCCGGGCGGAGTCGGAAACGGCCGGGAGAACCGCGGCGGGTGCGCCGGCTGGGGGACTCGCGGGCAGGCCGTCCCGCACGGCCGCCGTGACGCCGCTCGGGTCCTCGGCGCGGCGCCGGCCGTGCGGGACCTGGACAGCAGCCTCGCGGCGCTCGATCGTTTCGGGGCGGATGTGGTCCCGGCCGAACGGCAGGAACACGGTGAACGTGGTTCCCTCCCCGAACGTGCTCGCGGCCTCGATCGTGCCGCCGTGCAGCTCGACCAGCTCCTTTGCAAGGGCAAGGCCGATGCCGACGCCGCCCTCGCGGCGCTGCTCGCCGCTCGAGACCTGGAAGAAGCGCTCGAACACGCGCGGGAGGGCGTCCGCCGGGATCCCAGGTCCGGTGTCGCACACCACGACCTGGACGCCGTCGGCGAGGTCCTCGACGCGGATCTCGATCGCGCCCCCGGGCGGGGTGAACTTGAGGGCGTTGCCGATCAGGTTGGTGAGGACGATCTCGAGTCGGTGCGCATCCGCCCAGACCCGTTTGTCGGAAGGCACGGCGGCGAACGTGAGGACGATCGACCTGGCGAGCGCCGCCGGCATGCTGTTCTCGCGCACCGTCGCCGCGAGCGCGCGGATGTCGACCTCGGCGAGGTTGAGCCGGAGGCCGCCGGCATCGAGGCGCGAGAGGTCGAGAAGGTCGTCGATCAGCCGGAGCAGGCGATACGCGTTGCGGCGGATCACCCGCAGGTACTGCAGCCGG
>NCBR01000234.1 GCA_002279285.1 Acidobacteria bacterium 37-71-11 | reverse complement strand
TCCCGAGCGGGCGTCCCGCGGTGGGGTGTCGATGGCTCCGACCGAGGGTCTCTCGGAGGGAGGAGAACAGCGAGGGGTCCCACCGCGGGACGCCCTGCTCGGTCGCACGCGCAGGCGGGTCGGAGGGCGGCGCTCGATGCGCCGCCCGAGCGACACGGCCACCGCCCGCGGGGCAAAACAGAGACCTCACGCAGTGAAGAAAGGAAACCTCCCCCGCGGGACCGGCAACGAGGATGGGGGACTGGCATCTTCGGAGCAGTATCATGTGGACCGCTGTGCCGCGCCGGAGGTGAGCATGCGACGCCTTGCGTCGATCCTGATGTTGTCGGCAGCCCCACTTTTCGCCGGTCAGAAGGCGTTGACGGTCGAACGCATCTGCACGGACCCGCCGCTCGACGGCGTGCTGCCGGCCCAGGTGCAGTGGCTCCCCGGCGGAACCCGCTTCGCGTTCATCGCGAAACGGGGATCGGCCCCGGACGCTTCGGCCTCGTTGTGGGCCGAGGACGCGGCCACCGGGGCGCGCCGCGAACTCCTCGACGACGAAGCCCTGCCCTCGTTCGGCGAAGGCAAGGACGCGGTCAAGCCTCGCCTTGCCGGGTATCGCCTGGCGCCCGGCGGCGAGGCCGTCCTGCTGGCCGGTGGCGGCGACCTCTTCCTCGCGACCCTGGCAGGCAAGCACGTGCAGCGCCTCACCGCGACGCCCGGCGAGGAGGAACTCGCCGAGTTCTCGCCCGACGGCAAGTGGGTATCGTTCGTGCGCGACAACGACCTCTTCGTGATCGAGCTCGCGAACGGCGCGGAGGCGCGCCTCACCGACACCGGCTCGGCCGACCGGCGCAACGGCAAGCTCGACTGGGTCTACGAGGAGGAACTGGCGGGGCGCAAGCCGATCGGCTACGCCTGGTCGCCCGACTCGCGGTGGATCGCCTACTTGACGCTCGACGATGCGAAGGTGCCGCGCTACCCGATCGAGGACCGCACGCAGGTCCATCCGAAGACGACCTGGCAGCACTACCCGCAGCCGGGCGACCCGAACCCGGTCGTCGGGGTGTCGGTCGTCCAAGTCGAGGGTGTCAGCGGTGCGCGCATTCGCCGCGACCGGGTCTTCAGCGGCGGCAACGCCGAGTACGTGCCGCGGTTCGGTTGGACGCCGGACAGCCGGGGGGTGTGGTACGAACTGCTCGACCGCCCACAGCGGCGGCTCGAGATGGTGCGCGAGGACGTCGCGACCGGAACGGCCGCCACGCTGTTCGTCGAGCGCGACGCCGCCTGGATCAACCTCCACGACGAGCAGCGTTTCCTCTCGGACGGCCGGCTGCTGTGGAGCTCCGAGGCCGGCGGCTACCGCCACCTCGTGATGTACGCGGCCGACCAAACGCCGCACCCGGTCACGAGCGGTCCCTGGGAGGTCACCTCGGTCGATGCGGTGGACGAGGCGAGGGGATGGATCTACTTCACGGCCACCGAGGCCGGTCCCCTCGAGCGCCAGCTCTACCGCGTGCGGCCCGACGGCCGCGGGTTCGCCCGCCTGAGCCGGGAGGCGGGTACCCACTCCGACGATGTCGCGCCGGGCGGGGCGTTCATCCTCGACACCTTCTCAACCGTTTCGCGTCCTCCCCAGATGCGGGTGCTGGCGGGCGACGGCCGTGTCTTGCGGACCGTGCAGCCTGTCCAGGCGCCGCTGCTCGACGGATTCGCCCTGGGGACCACCGAGTTCCTGACCGTACGGGGAGGGGATGGGACGACGTTGCACGCGTCGTTGCTCAGGCCCGACGGGTTCGACCCGACCAGGAAGTACCCGGTCGTGGTCTACGTATATGGGGGGCCGCACGCGCAGGTCGTGCGCAACGGGTGGGGGAAGCAGATCGAGTTGTTTCACCAGGTCCTCGTCGGGCACGGGTTCCTCGTCTTCTCGCTCGACAACCGCGGCTCGGCGGCGCGCGGGCGGGCCTTCGAACGGGCTCTCCTGGGCCGCTTTGGCAAGGTCGAGCTCGAGGACCAGCTCGCGGGCGTCGCGTACCTCAAGACGTTGCCGTATGTGGACGGATCGCGGATCGGCATCTGGGGGTGGTCGTACGGCGGGTTCATGACCTGTTACGCGCTTACCAACGCCCCCGGCGTCTTCACGGCGGGTGCGGCCGTGGCGCCGGTGACCGACTGGCGCCTGTACGATTCGATCTACACCGAGCGCTACCTCGGACTACCGGCCCAGAACGAAGCCGGCTACGCCGCCTCCTCGCCGGTGAACCAGGCCGGGGACCTCGCGGGCGCGCTGCTCCTCGTCCACGGCACCGGCGACGACAACGTGCACTGGGGGAACACCCTCGAGTTCGTGGACCGGCTCTACAAAGCCGGCAAACCCTACGACCTGCAGCTCTACCCGAACAAGACCCACTCGATCCTCGGGCCGGAGGCGAGGATGCACCTTTTCCGCCGCATTGCGGCCCACTTCGAACGGTGGCTGAAACCCTGAGCCGCGCCGGGGGCCGGGCACCCCGGCGCCTTGCCGGACAGGCTGGCTGCGGCTAGACTTTGCGACTGCGCCGCCGGGCGCTCGGCGGGAGGGGTCATGCACATTGCAGTGGTAGGGAGCGGCTACGTTGGACTGGTGACCGGCGCATGCCTTGCCGACTTCGGCATGGACGTGACCTGCGTCGACAACGACGTGCGCAAGATCGCGATGCTCAAGAAGGGGCAGATCCCGATCTACGAGCCCGGTCTGGACGCCCTGGTGGCGAAAAACGAGAAGTCCGGCCGGCTGCACTTCACGACCGAGCTCAAAGAGGCTGTCGAGCAGTCGCTCGCGATCTTCATCGCGGTCGGGACGCCTCCCAGGGAGGACGGTTCCGCCGACCTGACCTACGTGGTCGAGGTGGCCGAGGCGATCGCGGACCACATGAACGGCTACAAGGTCGTCGTCACCAAGTCCACCGTCCCGATCGGCACCGGCCAGTTGATCGAGAAGGTGATCAACGAGCGCAACGGGACGCAGCCGTTCTCGGTGGTGTCGAACCCGGAGTTCCTGCGCGAGGGGTCGGCGATCGGCGATTTCATGCGGCCCGACCGGGTCGTCATCGGGGCGCGCGACGCCCAGGCGATCGCGATCATGAAGGACATCTACGCCCCCCTGTACCTGATCGAGACGCCGTTCGTGATCACCAACGTCGAGTCCGCGGAGCTGATCAAGTACGCGTCCAACGCGTTCCTCGCCACCAAGATCACGTTCATCAACGAAGTCGCGGAGCTGTGCGAGTTGCTCGGCGCCGACGTGCACCACGTCGCCAAGGGGATGGGGCTGGACCGCCGGATCGGCCCAAAGTTCCTGCACCCGGGACCGGGGTATGGCGGCTCCTGCTTCCCGAAGGACACCAAGGCGCTGTCGGACATCGCCCGCCAGGCGGGGCGGCCGTTCGAGATCGTGGATACCGTCGTGGAGGTCAACGAACGCATCAAGCTGCGCATGGCCGACAAGGTGCGCACCATTTGTGGCGGCTCGGTGGCCGGTCTCACGCTCGGCGTGCTCGGGGTCTCGTTCAAGCCCGAGACCGACGACATGCGCGAGGCGCCGGCCATCCCGATCCTCGCCGCCCTGGCGGCCGACGGCGCCGTGATCCGCGTGTTCGACCCCGCCGCGGGCGAAACGGCGCGCGATGTGCTGCCGGCCGGCGTGACCTACTGCGCCGACGAGTTCGAAGCCGCTGCGGGCGCCGATTGCCTGATCATCCTGACCGAGTGGAACCAATTTCGCTCACTCGACCTCGAACGCTTGCAGCGGACCGTCCGCACGCCGCGCGTCGTGGACCTGCGCAACGTCTACGAACCCGAGAGGATGCGCAGCCTCGGGTTCGAGTACGACTGCGTCGGGCGCACCGCGAAGGACCTGCCGCTGGCGTGAGCCGCCGATGGCGGCTCGCCCCCGCACCCTGTTCTTTCTTTCACTGCGTGAGGCCTGTTCTGTTTTGCCCCGCGGGCTACGGCCGTGTCGCTGGAGCTTGTTGATTCTTCTTTCCACTGCGTGGAGCCTCTTGCTTGCCGGTCCCGCGGGTGGCCGGATGCGGGCCCGGGCGCCCCCGCGCCCGAGCCCGCATGCTCCTGTGCCCGCGACCGGACAGGGCGATC
>NCBR01000056.1 GCA_002279285.1 Acidobacteria bacterium 37-71-11 | reverse complement strand
GGAGCGCCTTCTCTCACCTGCGCGACACGCTGCTCGCGGCGTTGCGCGAGCCGGACGGGACGAAGTTCGCGGCGATCGCCGCGAGGTACGAGACGGAGCGCAAGCAGTTCTTCGCGCGGCTCGCGCCCGACGATCGCAGGTACCTGAGTTTCCAGATCTGGCAAGAGGGGATCGCGCGCTACACGCAGGTGGTCACCGCGGAGGCCGCCGCCGGATACCAGCCGAGCGCCGCGTACGCGGCGCTTGCCGACGCCAGGCCATTCGCGACGTACGGCGAGAAGATGAGGGCCCGGACGCTCGAAGAGCTGCAGCACGTGAAACTCGCCACGGCGAAGCGCGACGCGGTCTACCCGTTCGGCTGCGCCGAGGGCTTCCTCCTCGATCGTCTCGACCCGAAGTGGAAGGACGGCTACTTCCGCCACCCCTTCACGCTCGACCCGTACTTCGAGTAGCCGATCCCGCGGCATTCCCGGGGGCGCAGCGCGTCAGGCCGGTGGGCGGCGGGGCCGAGGGCCGGTGGAGGCGTGGGCCGGGCCTACTTCTTCGGCTGGCTCGAGGGCGGCACCATCCCCTTCAGCCGCAGGTAGGTGACGAGGTTGCCGTAGTGCTCCCAGTTGTGCGTGGCGTTCGCGAGCAGGCCGTTGAAGCGGGGGCGCTCGTGCCCGAAGAGCTTGATCGTCTTGCCGGCCTCGGCGTTCGGCATCGCGTACGCCTGGCCGCAGTAGGTGTAGGACGCCTTGAGCGCCGCCACGAGGTCCGCCTTCGACGTCTTGCCCTTCTCGATGCCCGGCGCCGGGTTGGGCTGGCCGAGGATGGCGGCGCAGATCATGTTGTTGCTGTCGGCGACGTGGCCGAGGATCTGCCCGAAGCTGCGAACCTCCGGCGTCGGCTTGAACGCGAAGTCGGCCTCCGGCATCTCCTGGGCGCTGCGGACGATGTAACCCCCGACCGCGTCGAACGACGCCTTCAGCGCCCCGACCATGCCGGCCGCCGGAGCCGCCTTCATCCCCTGGGCGAGCGCCGGCGCAGCCATGACCAAAACGGCGAGAACGAGTGATGCTTTCTTCATAGGAGCCTCCTGTGCGACTGAGAGAACAGTTGCCGGCTGCCGGGTGTTCCCGGTGGCCGACCTTCACCTCACCGGCCGGACCTCGACGCCCGCCATGTGGACCGCAAACCTGCCGTGCATTCGCGATCGACCGGTTCGTCGTGGATTCGGGGTCGTCGCCTGTGCAAACGACGAGGGCTTTCGCCCCCTGGGCCCAACCACTGCACCCACCGAGCACAATGGTGAGAAGGCGATCCGGAGACGTGCCGATCGCGCACCATCAATATTGTCGATGGGCGTGGATGTGGAACCGATCTGAATCGAAGCTGCGGCGCAGATGCGTTGTTGACGGCGGTGCGCGCGCCGTGTAGCGTGACGGTGCGATGCGAAACGTGAGCGATCTCGTCGGTCTGATCGGCGGCAATTCGAACGCCGGCCCGGAGGGGCACGTGTAGCGTTCCGCACGCCCGACGACGCTACCGAGCCCCCGGCCGAGACGGTCCGGGGGCTCTTCGTTTTCGTGCGGTGGGAGCGCGGGAGGAGTGGAGACGATGTGCGGAATCCTGGGAATCTTCGACATCAAGGGCGAGGCGCAGCGCCTGCGCCCGCTCGCGCTGCGGCTGTCGCGACGCCAGCGTCACCGCGGGCCGGATTGGAGCGGCCTCTACCTCGACGAGCGGGCCATCCTCGCCCATGAGCGGCTCGCGATCGTCGATCTCGAGCACGGCGCGCAGCCGCTCGTTTCCCAAGACGGGAGCTGCGTTCTCTCGGTCAACGGCGAGATCTACAACCACCGCGAGCTGGAGGCCGGGCTCGCGACGCCGTACGCCTTTCGAACCGCGTCCGACTGCGAGGTGATCCTCGCCCTCTACCGGGAGCGCGGCGCCGACTTCCTGAACGACCTAAACGGCATCTTCGCCTTCGCGCTGTGGGATGCAACGCGCGGGCGGTACCTCGTGGGGCGCGATCCGACCGGCGTGTGCCCGCTCTACTGGGGCCACGACGAGGCGGGCCAGACGTTCATTGCCTCCGAGCTGAAGGCGCTGGAGGGAATCTGCCGCGACGTCGCCGAGTTCCCGCCGGGCCATGTCTTCGACAGCGAGGCGGGCGCGGCGCGGCGCTACTACGAGCCTTCGTGGCGGCCGTACCAGGCAGTCGCGCGCAAGCCGTTGGACCGCGCCGCGCTGCGGGCCGCGCTCGAGCGCGCGGTCGAGCGGCAGCTGATGAGCGACGTGCCGTACGGCGTGCTGCTGTCGGGCGGGCTCGACTCGTCGCTCATCGCCTCGATCGCAGCCCGCTTCTCCCGCCGGCGCATCGAGGATGGTGGCCGCAGCGAGGCGTGGTGGCCGCGCCTGCACACCTTCTCGATCGGCCTCGAGCTCTCGCCCGACCTGGCCGCGGCGCGCACCGTGGCGGCAGCGCTCGGTTCGGTGCACCACGAGTTCCACTACACGGTCCAGGAGGGGCTCGACGCGCTCTCCGACGTCATCTACCAGATCGAGAGCTATGACGTGACGACGGTGCGTGCGTCGACGCCGATGTATCTCATGGCACGGCGCATCAAGGCGATGGGCGTGAAGATGGTGCTTTCGGGCGAGGGCGCGGACGAGATCTTCGCGGGGTATCTCTACTTCCACAAGGCGCCCTCGGCGCGGGCGTTGCATGAGGAGACGGTGCGCAAGCTCGACCAGCTCCACTGGTTCGACTGCCTGCGCGCCAACAAGGCGATGGCGGCCTGGGGTGTCGAAGCGCGCGTGCCGTTCCTCGACCGCGAGTTCCTCGACGTCGCGATGGGGTTCGACCCGGTGGCGAAGCTCGTGGCCAAAGGTGGAATCGAGAAGCAGGTGCTACGCGAGGCGTTCCGCGGCGAGCTGCCCGAGGCGATCCTGTGGCGCCAGAAGGAGCAATTCTCGGATGGTGTCGGCTACGGCTGGATCGATTCGCTTCGCGCCCTGGCGGAGCGGGAGGTTGGCGACGGGCAGATGGCGCGCGCCGCCGTGCGGTTCGGCATCAACCCGCCCGCGACCAAGGAGGCGTACCTGTACCGCTCGCTGTTCGAGCACCACTTCGCGTCGGCGGCCGCCGCGGCCTGCGTGCCAGGCGGGCCGAGTATCGCCTGCTCGACGCCGGCGGCGATCGAGTGGGACGCCGCCTTCCGAGCCGCGGCCGATCCGTCCGGCCGCGCGGTGCGCGGCGTGCATCGCGAGAGCCTGTGAGGGAGCGCACGCTCTTGGGCCAGTGTCGTTCACTCAAGGCCTTGTGAGGCCCGCGCCGATCGGTGGATCGATCGGCGCCACCTCCATGCCGAGCGGCTGCAGGCAGTCGAGCGAGCCCTCCCAGGTGCCGCGCCCGACCGCGTCGTAGACGACGCGCACGCCGCGGCCGCCGGTGATCGCCCGCACCCGCGCGACGAACTCCTCGCGGCCGGTCGCGATCGGGAACTCGCAGCCACCGGATGCGGATCCGCATGTCCGCTGGTCTGGGAGGGGAGCGGCGACGATCCGCCGACGCCCCCAATCCCTAATCGCGACGCGCTGCCGGGCAGGGTGGGGCGCCAGCGGGGACGCCGCATGAGCACTGCTCGCAGCGCCTGGTGGACGCGGCTCCAGGTGCCCCGGAGCCGTGCCGGGCGAATGGCCCCGGCACTCGAAGCAGGCTCCACTGACGACCCTGGCGGGACTCCGCCTGCCGGGTCACAGGGGCAGGTAGCACACGGTGTTCGTCAGCAGGATCATGACGAAGACCAGGCAGGTCGTGATCGCCCCGAGGTACGGGCGTCCCGTCAGCCGGAAGAAGTAGCGGTTGAAGTACGGCAGGACGAACATCATCGGCACGACGGCGAAGAGCAGGTTGACGTACAGCCAGCCGTCGGTCCAGCGCACGGTCCCGGTCACGGCCAACGTCACGTACTGCACGGCCACGATGAGGAGCAGGCCGGCCGAATTGGCGATGCCCGCGGCCAGCATGCTCCTCCACTCCGGTTGGCCCGCGATGCGCATGGCGCCGTTCACGCGCACCGAGTTCGACAGGAAGAAGACGAGGAAGAACGGGGCGTACATCGCGAGCAGGACGAGGAACTGGGGCTGGAAGACGCGCACACCCATGAAGAGGAAGCGGTAGTCCACGTGGAAGAAGTAGTAGACCGTGAAGAGGAGACCGAAATAGGAGAGGAACAGCAGGAGGGCGAGCGCGCAGGTCCGGAGCAGCTCCGCGGCGCGGATTTGGGTCCCCCACATCTCGGGACGGACCCCGTGTCGCCTCCCGTACAGGCGGTAGCCCAGGTAGAAGAGGAGGAACCCGGCGAGGCCGTTGAGGACCGCCCACAGCAGAACGGGGTTGTTCATGCGCTGGGGGAAGAACCACGTCGGCTCGCGCCGCGCCGCGGCCACGAAGAGCCGTCCTGACAGCTCCGTCATCGGGATGTACGTGACGCAGGCGACGAGCGCCCCCAGTGCGGACAGGCCCAGGCCGACCAACCGCCCGCGCCGGTCCGGCCTCGGCTGCGGCGGCGGCAACGGGTGAACCAGGGTCGCAAAGGCGGGTGTCCGCAGCAGGATCTGCGCCAGGGGGACGAGGGCGACGAGGGCGGCCACCAACGAGATCAGGCCGAGCAGTTCCTTCCAGTACCAGACCTGGTCGCGGCTCGACAGGCCGCTCGTGATCCCGAAGACCTTCTCGAAGAACTCGATCTGGTGGGCGATCGCCTCGACGCTGTATGGCTGGAACGGGTGCAGCACCCGCTCGTTGTACACGACCCGCAGCGTTCGGGACGTGGCATCGCCGTAGTAGCGCCCGAGCGCGACTTCGTGGACCGGTGGGGCGTCGGGCCCGCGCCCGGAGTTCACGAGGCGGATCGCCTCCGGGGCGTGGCGCATGTCGCCGTTCTTCAGCGCGTTTCGATAGGCGCCCTCGTCGTAGCGCGCGTAGCTCATCCCGACGTTGGAGCGGACGTCCTTGAGCACCTTGTCCGTGAAGCTGAGGAGGTAGCCCGAGACGAAGACGGCGTCGAGCGCGCTCGGTTTCCCCGTCTTCTTCGCCTCCATGCCGAAGTGTGCCGCACCCCGCACCGCGGCGTTTCCGCCGGCGGAATGGCCCGTGGCCCCGATGCGGCTCTTGTCGACATAGTTCATGGTGTCGGTCTTGGCCGCGTAGTCGACGACCGCGAACATCCCGTAGCCCTCGGTCGTCGCGGTCCGGCCGCTCACCGACGAGGACGACGACCCTTGCGCGTAGGGGTCGATCGCAACGGCGACGATCCCGCGCCGCGACAGCTCCACGGCGATGTTCTCGAGCTCCTCCTTCGAGCGCTGGAAGCCGGGCACGACGACGACCATCGGCGCCGGCGTCTCCCGCGTGGCCGTGGCCGGCTTGAACAGGTCGGCGACCACCCACTGCCCGTCCTGGGTCGGGATCTTGATGCCCTCCACCTTGACGCGTCCCCATGAGCTGTCGATCAGCGAGGCGAGAAGGCACGCCAGCACCACCGTGGCAACCGCCCAGCACAGCAGCTTGGCGCTCGAACGGTTCTTTGTGGTCTTGGCAACGCTGGAACTCATCGTGACGCCTCCAGGTTCGGCCGCCGCCTGCTCGCAACGTGGTTTTTCGGGCACGCTCAGGACTCCCTCGGTCGTTCATGTATCGCCCTCGCGCCGGCCGCGGCTGCCGCTTCACGGGTCGCGACCCCCGAGTGCTCGGCCAGGAAGGCGTCCACCGCCCGGTTGTACGCCTCGGGCCGCTCGAAGTAGACCGAGTGCCCCGCCTTCGGCACCTCGTGCAGGCGGGCGCCCGGGATCAGGGACGCGGCGGCGGCGGCGGCCATCGGCGGGAAGATGAGGTCCTCCTCGCCGACGATCAACAGGACCGGCGTCCGGATCTCCCGCACCCGCTGCGGGGGGAGGTTCCTGGAGCCGCGGGTGCTCCGGCGGACGCTGTCCTTGTACGAGGCCTGCGTGAGGTGGTAGAGCTCCTCGTAGAGGAAGTACGTCTCGGGCTGCTCGTGGGCCATGCGGGAGCCCGTGGAGGCCATGACGCCCATGGCTTCCAGCCGCCGGCGTTCCGCCAGGCTGCGCTCGTTCCACGACGGCAGCCCGGCGATCGCCGGATGGTCGATCGCCGCGAAGTCGATCGTGCCGGTGGACGAGGAGAGAACGAGCCCCCGCACGCGTGCCGGCGCCCGCAGCGCATACGTGAGGCAGGTCCAGCCGCCCATCGACTGCGCCACCAGGTAGGCCTCCGCAAGGGCCAGGTGGTCCAGGAGGGCCGCGAGGTCGTCCGCAAACGCCTCGTGGCCGATCCTCCCGGAAACGTTCACCGACGGCGGGAAGCCGCGGTGGGAGAACGTGACGCAGGTGTAGCGGTCGCAAAAGTACGGGACCTGCTGCCACCAGGAGAGGTGGTTCCCCCCGAGGCCGTGGGCGAACACGAGCGCCGGGCCGGAGCCGGTCACCTCGAAGTAGATCTCGCTCTCCGCCCGACGGAGGACGTCCCTCGTCCCGCGATGGCGTCCGGCGGTGGCTGGTTGTCGTCTCATCTCACGCCTCGATCCGCGACTTCACGATCCCACCTGGGTCTCGTCGTCGGCTTTGAGCGGGGCCGTGCCGAAACCGAGCCAGCCGTACAACACGGGGAAGAGGAAACCGGTGTAGTTGAAGATCGCCCAGGGGGCGTAGGCCCAGGTGGAGACCCCCAGCGTCCCCGCCATGTAGACGCCGGCGATCGCCCATGGGATCACCGGCACGATCGAGTGCGCCTCCTGCGTGGCGCGGGCCAGGTTCTTGGCTGCCAGCCCCCGCGCCTTGAACGCCGGGGCGAACAGCTCCCCCGGGATGAGCACGCTCAGGTAGGCGCTCCCGGTGACGAGGGCGGTGGCGAGGGCCGCGGCAACGCCCGAGGTGATCAGGAGCGCGGCGGTGCGCGCGACGCGCAGGATGCGCTCGAGAATGGCGTCGAGGATGCCGGCCTTCTGGACGATCCCCGCGAACGCGAAGGCGCAGAACGCCACCAGCGAGATCCTGAGCATCTCCTGCAGGCCGCCCCGGGAGAGGAGCTCGTTCACCGTCGCCACGCCGGAGTTGAGCTTGAAGCCGGTGACGCAGAAGTTGGCGCTCTCGAGCAGCGACCGGCCCTGGACCAGACGGGCCAGGAGCAACGCCAACGCCGACGAGAGCAGCATCCCCGGGATCACCGGCTTGCGCCGCAGGGTGAGCACGAGGACCACGACCGGGGGCAGCAACAGGCTCCAGTTGTAGTGAAAGCTGCTGCGCAGCGTCTGCTGGATGAGCGAGATCCGTTCGGCGCTCGCGGTGTGCAACGAGGTGTGCATCCCAACGATCCAGTAGACGGCGAGGCCGATCAGGTAGGGCGGGGTGGTGGTCCAGACCAGGTGCCTGATGGTGTCCACGACGTTGCAGCGCACCGCCGCCGAGGCGAGGTTGAGGGAGGCGGCAAACGGCGAGATCTTCTCTCCCAGGTACGAGCCGGCGACGATGGCGCCCGCAGCCTGGCCGGGCGGGATCCCCATCCCGTGCGCGATGCCGATGAAGGCGATGCCGACCGTCCCGGCGGTCCCGTACGCCGTGCCGGTGAGGAGCGAGATGATGCCGCAGACCAGGCAGGAGGTGACGAGGAACAGTCTCGGCGAGACGATCCTCAGGCCGAAGTCGATGAGCATCGGGATCGAGCCGCTGGCGATCCAAGAGGCGATCATCACGCCCACCACGATGATGATCATCTGAGCCGGCATCGCCTTGGCGATCGAATCGATGATGCCGGCCTCGATGTCCTTCCAGGTGTAGCCGAGGCGCAGGGCCACGAGGCCCGCCACCACGGAGGCGGCGATGAGGAGGATCTCGACGGGGAAGTGATAGGCGCCGTAGCCCACGCCGAGTAGGAGCGCCATGCCGGCGATGGGGGTGGCGGCCTCCCAGGCCGTCGGTTGCCGTCGTGCTTGACCGCTCGGTCCCATGCCCTGCTCGCTCCCTTCGGCGCCTCTTCTTCATGCGCCGGTTCGTGGCCTCGACCGTTCGCCCTCGCGCTCCGTCCCGGCCGTGCACCGCGTGCGATCCAGCCCAGCCAGGACGACACCTGCAACCCGGCGCCCGATCGCGGTCGCAGGATAGGCCGGCCGCCTGCCGTCGAGGACCCTGGCCGTCACCCGCCGGCACCGGTCGCAGGCGGATCGGGCGCCCCACCGGAGCGAGCGGCATCGCCCTGCCGAAGACGGGGTGGGGCGCCGCGCCGTTCCGGCGCCCCACCCGTTGCAGGAAGTCCGGCCGGCTAGAAGCGGATCCCGACCGAGAAGTAGTAGTCGCGCGGCGATTGATAGCTGAAGGGGCTGGTCGCCTGGCCGAAGTTGGGGCCCTTCTTCCAGTTCACCCCCTCGACCGGGCGGGTCGTGAACGGGTTGAACGCCTGCAGCGAGGAATCGTCCGACTTGCTCAGGACCGTGGTGTCGAAGCTGGTGAGGGCGTGCTCGTTGAAGAGGTTGTTGACGACGAAGCGGACGAAGAACTCTCCGTTCGTCCAGCCCGGCAGGTGGTGGCTCCACGACAGCGACAGGTCGGTGGAGGTCGAGCCGGCAAACCGGTGCGCGCCGCGTCCGCTGATGAAGTAGGTCACGCTCGAGGGCGGTGCGAGATAGCCGGGGTTCGTGACGTACGGCCGCGAGTCGATCGACATGGAGAGGTCGTACGGGCGCCCCGAGTCGTACCGCTCCTGGAAACCCAGGTCGAAGGTGCCGAGTTCCTTCGGCAGCGGCAGCTCGTACGTTCCCCAGACCCGGAGCCGGTGACGCTGGTCGGCGTTGAGGTAGCCGTACGGGTAGTTCCACGCTTTCTGCCGGTACTCGGGGTAGTAGTTCGCGCTGGCGAAGTTCGTGATGCTGGTCGGACTCTCCAGCTCGGTGCTGCCGCGCAGGGAGGAGAGCATGTAGTTGGCCCCCGCCTGCAGGCTTTTCGTGACCTGATAGCTGGCCTGGACGCTCAGGCCCTGGAAGTTGCGCGTGACGGTGCTCGTGTTCTTCACGACGTCGAGGTTGAACTGCCGCCCGGTTCGCGGATCGGTGACGACGCCGGTGGACATGTCGAGGAAGTCCCCGTAGGTGTTGTCGTACTGGCGGTAGAGGTAGTCGACTCTCACCACGCCCCTGGAGCCGAGCGTGTGCGCGATGCCGAGCGAGTACTCCTTGGTCTTGGCCGGCTCGATGCTGTGATCGACGGCCGTGTTGACCCCCGGGATCGTCGGGTTCTGCCGCGGCTGGTGACCGCTCGGGCCGCCGGTACTGTTCCACCAGTCGAAGAGGACCTTCAGGGCGTCGTAGGAGTTCAGGTACGGTCCGGTGGAACCCGTGTTCACGGCCGGCCCCTGGTAGAGGAAGCTGTACGACGCCTGGCGGCCGGCCGCCGAGGCGGCGTCGGCGACCTGCGTGATGAACGCTCCGACGTACTGCGCGTACCCGACGTTGGCGAGCCACGATCCGTCGTGCTTGAGGTCGAACGTCGCACCCAGCCGAGGGCTGAACAGCCCGGCGTTCGCCACGGGGCTGCCCCCCTGGTCGCGGATGTTGTTCTTGTCGTAGCGGACGCCGAGGTTCAACGTCACGAGGTCATTGGCCCGCCACGTGTCGTTGAAGAACGCCGAGTCGGTCCGGAGGTCACTCCCGACCGTGTCCTGAAAGACCGGAAGCCACTCGACCCAGGTCGTCTTCGGCTTGAAGATGGGATAGATGTTGTAGCCGTCGATGATCGAGCCGGTCGCCTGCACGCGGTAGCTGCTGGCCGACGAGTTCTGGTTGTTCTTGCGCATGTCGCGGAAGACGTCGAAGCCGGCGACGATACTGTGGGATCCCATCGTCTTCGTGGAGAGGAAGTAGTTCGCCTTGACGTACGCATCCCAGTTGTTCATCTCGTTGGCGTAGTTCGGGCAGACGGCGCAGTAGGTCGGGGCGGAAAAGCGCGCCTTGCCGCGGGACTTGTCCCAGATCGGGGTGCCGTGGATCTCGTCCATGTAGCTCGATCCCCGGCCCAGCAGGTTGTCCTTGCGAGCGGAGTACTGCCCCTCGACGAACAGGTCGTTGGTCACGACGCTCTGGTAGTTCGCCGCCAGCAGCGATTCGTCCGTACGGTCGTTGTAGAGGCTCGCCGCATCCATGATCTTGCCGAAGCTGTCGTTGGTGATCGGCTCCTTCCTCTTCAGGTAGGACACCTTCACCGTGTTGTTCGGGTTGATGTTCCAGGTGAGCTTGCCTTCGGCGCGCTCGTCCTTGTCGGTCTTCGTGTAGTTGTAGCCGGTGTAGGGAGCGGTGACGTTCGTCGTGTTCTTCTCGTAGCGGCCCGCCGTGAAGAACCACAGCTTGTCGCGCAGGATCGCGCCGCCGAACGTCATCTCATAGGCCGGGACCACCTTGTCGAGCTTCGAGTCGCCGGGGTACGGCGTCAGCGACCTCCACGCGTCGTTGGTGAACGTAACCCGGAGCGAGCCGGAAAACGTGTTGCCCCCCGACTTGGTGATCATGTTGACGACGCCGCCCTGGAAGCGGCCGTACTCGGCGGAGATGTCGCCCGCCGAGACCTTGGTCTCCTGGATCGCGTCCTCGATGAAGAGCGGGCGGGGCTGCTGGGTCTGCGTCTCGTTGACGTTGACGCCGTTGACCAGGTACAGGTTGTCGTACGACAACGCCCCCGAGATCATGATTCTGCCGGACGGGCCGTTGTTGTTGGCGTTGGGGGAGAAGAGGGTGGCGCTGTCGAGCGAACGGCTCATGGGGAGCAGGTCGGCGGTGCTCGCCTTGAGCGTCGTGGCGACCGTTGCCGTGGTGGCCGTCTCACTCGCAGCGGCCGAGATGTTGAGCGTCTCCGTCACCGCCGAGAGCGCCATCTTGACGTTCACCGGCAGGACGTCGGCCATCTTCACGTTGACGGCCTGCTTGATCGTCGCAAACCCCTGCAGCTCGAAGGTGACGGTGTAATCCCCCGCGGGAAGGAACGGGATGATGTAGTCACCGTTCTCCGACGTGGAGACGGTGCGCACGCCCTGCAGCCTCGGCGAGGCGACCGTGACCGTGACGCCCGGCAGCGCAAGGTTGTCAGGATCGGTGACGTGGCCCGTGATCGTCCCGGTCGGGTTGCCCTGCCCGAGGGCGGGCACGACTCCGACGACGAGAAGAACGAGCACCACGAACAAATCTCTTGAACGCAGCATGGATCCTCCTCATTAGATGTCAGCAAGGCATGCAACGCGCTTCGTTACCCTGGGTCGATCCTGCGCGTCACC
>NCBR01000055.1:5578-18268 GCA_002279285.1 Acidobacteria bacterium 37-71-11 | reverse complement strand
CATCGGGATGCGGAACGCGGTCGCCTGCTCGGTACAGCCGACGCACGGGTGGCCGATGCCGATCGGCCAGGCGCCGGGGACCTCGCAAAACGGTTGCAGCGAGCAGTTGGCGTGCGTCACCGGGCCCTTGCACCCCATCTTGTACAGACACCACCCGTTGCGATGGCCTTCGTCGCCGAACTGCTGCACGAACCGGCCCGCGTCGAAGTGCGGCCGCCGCGGGCAGTCCTCGTGGATGACGCGTCCGTAGGCGAAACGCGGCCGCCCCTTCTCGTCCAGCGCCGGCAGCGTGCCGAACGTCACGAACTGCAGCGCGGTGCCGAGGAAGTTGTACGGGTTCGCCGGACAGCCCGGGATCGTCACCACCGTCTTCCCGGCGAGGATCATCGGCGCGCCGGTCGCTCCGGTCGGGTTCGGGTCCGCCGCCGGAATCCCGCCGAACGAAGCGCACGACCCGATCGCGATGATCGCGCCCGCCTTGTTCGCGACCTCGTTCAGCATGTCGATCGCGGTCTTGCCGCCGATCTTGCAGTAGATCCCGTTGTCCTTGGTTGGGATCGCGCCCTCGACGACGCAGATGTACTTGCCCGCGTTCGCCGCCATGGCGCTCTTGAGCGCGTCCTCCGCCTGGTATCCCGCCGCCGCGAACAGCGTCTCGCAGTAGTCGAGCGACACCAGATCGAGGATCAGCTGCGCGAGTGCCGGGTGCGACGTGCGCAGCAGCGACTCGGTGCACCCGGTGCACTCCTGGAAGTGCAGCCAGATGACCGAGGGCTTGAGCCCCTTGGCCGCAGCTTCGGCCCACTTGACGCCGACCGACGCCGGTAGGCCGACGGCCACCGCCGCCATGGTGCAGACGCGGATGAAATCCCGCCGGTCCAACCCATGACGCTCCAAAAGCAGGCCGTCTGCATCGTTCCGTCTCGAACTTGCCATGAGTCCCCCCTCACGAGTTCCCTAACGGTTTCCTGTTGCGCGGCAGCTACACGGCAAACGAAAGCTGGGATGGAAATTAGCGCTCCGCACAAGGCGTGTCAAACGGGCGAAGAGACCTCTCTTGACATAGTAGTATTCGAGTCTCAGTTGATCTGACGATGCCGTGACGAACGGCGCCATCGGCTTCGGCCCGACCCCACATCTTTGTGGAAAAGTATTTGTCAAATGTGGGTATTTTCACGAGGCGGAGGTGTTACGCGCCGCGAACCCATGCAGCGACGGCCGATCGGCTGGCGCGCGCCCCGGCTGGGGCCCCGCGAGCACGGCCGCGGGAGCTTGTGATAGGATGTACAAGGCTGTTCGGTGAAATGAACAGCCGGGGGGCAAACCATGGCGACAAGCGAAAACCTCAAGGCGGCGTTCGCCGGCGAGAGCCAGGCTAACCGTACCTACCTCGCGTTCGCTCGGAAGGCGGACGCGGACGGCTTCAAGCAAATCGCCAAGCTGTTCCGGGCGGCGGCGGAGGCCGAGACCGTCCACGCCCTGGCGCACTTCCGGGTGATGGGCGGCGTCAAGTCCACCGAGACAAACCTCGAGTCCGCGATCGCGGGCGAGGGGTACGAAGCCAATGAGATGTACCCGGCGTTCCTCGCGGAGGCCGAGACCGAGGGGAACAAGGCCGCGGTGACGTCGTTCAGAAACGCCCTCGCGGTCGAAAAGGTCCACCACGCGCTCTACACCGGCGCACTCGCGGCGTTCAGGCAAGGCCGCGACCTCAAGGGCGACCGCATCTGGATCTGCCCGGTGTGCGGCAACACCGTGGTCGGCGACGAACCGCCGGTGGCGTGCGACGTGTGCGGCGCGGCGGGTGACAAATTCTTCGAGGCGACGTAGCCTCGGCGCGCCCGCGGCGGCCGGCCGCCGCCGGGCGAAGACGCTGGGAGTGGGCATGACGACCGGCGCAGAGCGCGTGAGGATCGACGAGGGTCCGATTGCCGCGACGCCGGTTTCAGGGCGCCGCCATGATGCCGTCCTCCTGCGCGAGATACTAGGGTCATCTATAGTGGCGGCTGTGCAAACGCAGGACGTGCCAGTCCCGGCTTCGGGGGAGCGGGGTAAAGCTGCGCCGCCGGAGCACTGCTGCCGGCTGTCCGAGGAGCTGGACGGTGTGCTCCGCCTCGCCACGGGCGAGACGCTTCAAGTGCGAGTGCTGGTCGAGCACCTCAGCGGCCGGGGGAACGCGCTGCTCGCGGTCTTCCTCGTCTTGCCGTTCCTGCAGCCGATCCCGCTGCCTGGCGTGTCCACACCGTTCGGGATCGCCATCGTCCTGCTCGGCGTCGCGATGGCGCTCGGGCGGCCGCTCTGGCTGCCGAAGCGTTGGCTCGACCACGAGCTGCGCTCGGCCCTCGTGATCCGCATCGGCGGCGGCGGCCAACGCCTTCTCAGGAAGGTCGAGCGTTTCATCAAGCCGCGCGGGCTCTGGTTCCACCGCCACCGCTGGGCACATTCGATCGCCGGGGTCGTCATCGCGATCTCCGGCGCCGAGCTCGCGCTGCCGCTGCCGATCGTGTTCACCAACACGCTTCCGGCGCTGGCGATCGCGACGACCGCCGTCGGGCTGCTCGAGGAGGATGCCGTCCTCGCGATCATCGGCCAGACGCTCTTCCTCGTCGGACTGGTCGTCTTCGGCGCCATCCTGGCCCTGCCGTTCCTCGGCCTGCACCTGATCTTCTAGCCACGCTGCCGTCATGCCAATGAACGCGGGAGAGAACAGTCGTCGTTCCCGCGTTCGCGGGGATGACGACCAAGACACGGGGCCAGGGGTTTGCGGTCGGCGGTCGGCTGCCTTTCCGACAACGGCCCGCGGACCACGCCGTCCTTGTCTCCTGAGCTCTGCGCCCTGGTCCTTGCCCCTTATAAAAAGAGGGCGGGGATCGCTCCCCGCCCTCGTTGTTTCCCGCTGCTTCGGTGCTTCTTCGGCCCACGGTCCACGGACCACGGACCACGGTTCTCTAGTACATGTCCCCCATGCCGCCGCCGCCGGGCATCGCCGGACCCGCCGGCTTCTCCTCGGGGATCTCCGCCACCAGCGCCTCGGTGGTGAGCATCAGCCCGGCGATCGAAGCCGCGTTGAGCAGGGCGTTCTTGGTGACCTTGGCGGGGTCGATGACGCCGGCCACGACCAGGTCCTCCATCACCATCGTCTGGGCGTTGTAGCCCACGGTGCCGCCCTTCTTGCGGATGTCGCGCACGATCACCGCCGCCTCGTCGAGGCCGGCGTTGTGGATGATCTGCCGCGTCGGCTCCTCGAGCGCCCGCACCACGATCTGGATGCCGGTGCGCACGTCGCCCTTGTGCTCCTTGAGCAGCTTCTCGACCTCTTCCTGGGCGCGGAGCAGAGCCACGCCGCCGCCGGGGACGATCCCCTCCTCGACGGCCGCCTTCGTCGCGTGCAGTGCGTCCTCGACGCGGGCCTTCTTCTCCTTCATCTCGGTCTCGGTCGCCGCGCCGATCTTGATCTGCGCCACGCCGCCGACGAGCTTGGCCAGGCGCTCCTGCAGCTTCTCGCGGTCGTAGTCCGAGGTGGTGTCCTCGACCTGCTTGCGGATCTGCTTCACCCGCCCAGCGATCGCTTCACGCTTCTTGGGGTCCTCGTCGTCCACCACGATCGTGGTGTCGTCCTTGTCCACGGTCACCTTCTTCGCGGTGCCGAGGTCTTCCCACTTGACGTTCTCGAGCTTGATGCCGAGGTCGTCGGAGATCAGCTTGCCGCCGGTCAGGATCGCGATGTCCTCGAGCATGGCCTTGCGGCGGTCGCCGAAGCCCGGGGCCTTCACCGCGATCACCTGCAGCGTGCCGCGCAGCTTGTTGACGACCAGGGTCGCCAGCGCCTCGCCGTCGACGTCCTCGGCCACGATCAGGAACGGCTTGCCCTGCTTGGCCACCTGCTCCAGGATCGGCAGCAGGTCCTTCATCGAGGAGATCTTCTTCTCGAACAGCAGGACCTTGGCGTTCTCGTACACGGCTTCCATGCGCTCGGCGTCGGTCACGAAGTACGGCGAAAGGTAACCGCGGTCGAACTGCATCCCCTCGACGATCTCGAGCTGCGTGTCCATGGTCTTCGACTCCTCGACCGTGATCACGCCGTCCTTGCCGACCTTGTCCATCGCCTCGGCGATGATGTGGCCGATCTCCTCGTCCGCGTTGGCCGAGATCGTGCCGACGTGGGCGATCGCCTTGCCCTCGACCGGCTTGGCGAGCTTGGTGATCGCCTCGACCGCCGTCTTGACGGCGATGTCGATGCCGCGCTTGAGCTCCATCGGGTTGGCGCCCGCGGTGACGTTCTTCGTCCCCTCGCGGATGATCGCCTGGGCGAGCACGGTGGCGGTCGTGGTGCCGTCGCCGGCCACGTCGGAGGTCTTGGAGGCGACCTCGCGCACCATCTGGGCGCCCATGTTCTCGAGCTTGTCCTTGAGGTCGATCTCCTTGGCGACGGTGACGCCGTCCTTGGTGATCACGGGCGAACCGAACTTCTTCTCCACGACGACGTTACGACCCTTGGGACCGAGCGTCACCTTGACCGCGTCGGCCAGTTTGTTGACACCGCGCAGGATCGCCTGACGGGCGTCCTCTGCGTAGACAATCTGCTTTGCCATCTCGAGCCTCCCTTACTTTTCCAGCACGCCGAGGATCTCGTCCTCGCGCGCGATCAGGTATTCCTGGTCGTCGATCTTGATGTCCGAGCCCGAATACTTGCCGACCAGGACCCGGTCGCCCTTCTTGACGTCGATCGGCATCCGCTTGCCGTTGTCGTCGAGCTTGCCGGGACCGACCGCGATCACCTCGGCCTCTTGCGGCTTTTCCTTTGCGGTGTCGGGGATGATGATCCCGCCCTTCACCACCTCTTTCTCTTCCAGGCGGCGGAGGAGAACCCGATCATGGAGTGGACGAACGTTCATATGCTTAACCCTCCCTCTTTCTTATGTTTACGTTTTCTCGTCGGGGTGCGGGCTGGCACTCGCCATACGAGACTGCTAATACTCTAGGACCTGCGCCGGGGGTTGTCAAGTAGGTCCGCGGACTCGGTCTCCCGGACCCGGCGCGCGGACGTTGCTTCTCCACTGTCGTTTGCTGGCAAACACCGGCCTCCCGTGGCGCGGCGACCCAGCTCCCGTGGCGCGGGCGCCCTCGCCCGCGCTCAACAGTGTCTTGTCCTTCGACCTTGCAGGGCGGGCGACGCCCGCCGCACAAGAACTTGCATGTAGGGCGCGCGACCGCCGGGCGCGCTTCAATCGGCCCGAGGAGGGGTCATGAGCTGCCCGAGCGCCCTGCCGTGGCCGCGCAGGATCGCGGCCGCCGCCGTGCGGCCGCCCTCGCCGCGCACGGCCGCACGGTACCAGGCCGCCCGCAGGAGCGCGTACCCGGAGTGCAGCGCCGCCAGGTACAGCCGGTACGCGAGCGGCCGAAACGGGCGCAAGCGCGTCGCCGCCATGTGTTCGAGGTAGAACGGGGAGCGCGACGCCGAGCCGGTCACCGCGCCGAGCCGGTGCACCGCCACCATGTCCGGGGAAAAGAGCAGCCGCCAGCCGTGGCGCCGCAGGCGCAAGCAGAGGTCCACGTCCTCGTTGTAGAGGAAGTAGCTCGGGTCGAAGCCGCCGACCTGCCGCCACGCCTCGGCGCCGACCGCGAACGCCGCACCGGGCGCGAAGCCGACTGTCCGCTCCTCCCTGGTCGCCGTAGCGGAAGTCGCTTGGCGCACCGTTCCGGTCAACCAGTTCACGCCGCCGCCCGCGTACCAGAGCGTCCCGCCGGGCCGGTCGAGGTAGAGCGGGCCGGCTGCCAGCCCGGTTCCGGGACGGCGCAGCGCTTCGACCGCGGCGTCGATGTAGCCGTCGGTCACCTCGATGTCGTTGTTGAGCACGATGATCGCGTCGAGTGCCTCGCCTGCGAACGCGGCGACGCCGGCGTTGGCACCGGCGCCGAAACCCGGGTTGCTCCTGAGCACCACAACCTCGGCGCCGCGCCACGCCCCGGAGCCGAGCGTACCGCCGTTGTCCACGACCACCACCCGCCGGGCGGTGCGCGAGCGATCCCGCTGCAACGCGGCCAGGCACGCCTGGGTCGGCCCTTTTTCGCCGAAGTGCACGATCACGACGCCGACCCGCACCTGCGCGGCGCCCGGCCCGCTCATTCGAGCTCCGCGCCGGCCGGGGCCGTCGCCTCGATCCGCCGCGGGCGGCGCACGGCGAGCGCCGCCACGGTGACGCCGGCCGCGAGGCCGAGCGTCCACACCGTCACCGCGACCACGGCGCACCCCATCGTCCCCCAGCGGGGGATGACGGCCACGTTCGCGGCCGCGCTCCCCGCCAGCAGGACCGCCTGGCTCGCCAGCGACCAGCGCTGCCGCCCGCACGCCGCGACCACCACGCCGAGTCCCATCATGACGTACGCCGCCGGCAGCACCCAGGCCAGCACCCCCACCAACGGCACCGAGGCGAGGTACGCCGGGCCGAAGACCAGACGGACAAGGGGGACCTTGACGGCCGTGAGCGCCCCGGCCACCAACGCGCCGGCCGCGCCGCCGCCCGCGACGATGGCGGCGATGTGCCGGAGGCGCAGCCGGCCGGCGGCCGCGGCCCTGGCGACCGTGGGGTAGGTCGCCACCGCGAAGAGTTGCGCGACCCCCAGCAACCCCCACACCGGCGCCGCGGCCACGCCGTACCGTCCGATTTCCTCCCTGGCGACCCCGAACCCCGCCAGGAGGAACGTGTCCAGGCGCAGCGCCCCCTGCATGCCGAGGTTGAGTACGAGGAACACCGCCCCTTCGCGGGCGAGGAAGCCGAGCGCGACCGGGGGCGCGGCGCCATCCGGCAGCGTGCGCTGCTGGCGGAGCATCACCGCGAGGCCGCCCGCGGCCCCGGCCGCGAACGCCAGCCCCGTCGTCCACACCGGCGCCGCGAGCGCTGCCAGCGCCCCGAGGAGGAGCAGCGCGACGCCGAGCTCCACGGAGCGCCCGCCGACCTCCACCTCCATCCGGTCGAGCCCCTTGAACGAGGCGCCAACGCTGACGAGGCCGCTGCGCAGCCAGGCGTACGGGACGAACCCAAGCAACGTCCAGCGCAGGACAGGGTCGGGCACGAACGCCGCGCCGGCGATCGCCGCCGGCACGGCCGCGAGCGCCACTCGCCGCTGCCACGCGCGCGAGAGGCGGCCGAGGCCGCGGACCGCGTCCGGCCGGCGGGCCGTTTCCCGGATCAGCACCTCCGCTTGCCCGGCGGTGAGCACGAGCATCAGCACCATCGCGGCGCCGTAGGCGACGGTGAACGCGCCCATCGCCGCCGGCCCGAGTCCGCGCGCCACCAGCACCCCGGCGGCGAACAGCGCGGCCTTGAGCACCACCTCCCCGGCGCCCAGCCACGCCACGTTGCGCGCCAGCTTGCCGGCGGTCCGCGTCACCGCCGCGCCCCGACCAGCGCGACGCTCGCGGTGCGGAGCAGGGTCAGCAGGTAGATCCCGAACGACCGCTCGCGGATGAAGTAGAGATCGTACTCGAGCTTGCGCCGGTGCTCGTCGCCGCTCACCGCGGACGGCATGTTGACCTGCGCCCAACCGGTCAGCCCGGGCGGGACCGCGAGCCTGAACGTGTAGTAGGGAATGGTCCGGGCCAGCTCGGCGACAAACTCCGGCCGTTCGGGACGCGGCCCGACCAGCGACATGTCGCCGCGGATCACATTGACGAGCTGCGGCAGCTCGTCGAACCGGAGGCGCCGCAGGATGCGTCCCAGACGGGTCGCCCGGGGGTCGTCGGCCACCGCGAACGCCGGCCCGTTCTCCTCGGCGTCCGGCCGCATCGTGCGCAGCTTGATCACCCGGAAGCGGCGGCCGAACTGGCCCACGCGCGTCTGCAGGAAGAACACTGGCCTTCCGTTCAACGCCAGCACGGCCACCATCGCCAGCAGCAAGACAGGCAGGCCGACGACCAGGAGCGCGACCCCGACCACCACGTCCACCACGCGGGTGACCCGGTTGAACAGCTCCCAGTGCATCACCGAGAACCCAGGCTGGTGCAGGAACGCCGCCGGTGAAAGCTCGTCCACCGGCAGCCGCCCGTCCAGCCACGCCCATAGCTCCGAGGCCACCACCACCGGCACTCCGGAGAACTGCAGCGCCGTGAGGTCGGCCACCAGCCCGTCGGCCCCCGACACGATTCCAGCGAGCACGACCAGCTCCGCTCCGCGCCGCCTCGCCTCCTCGGCCACCTGCGCCGCCGTCAGTCCGGCGCCGTCCACCGGCTCCCACGGCGCCGCCGGGTGCTCGTGCAACTTGCGGCAGATATCCTCGACCGCGCCCGCCTCCCCGACCACGAGCGCGCGAGGGCGCGGCCGCCGGCGCAGCCAAAGCGCCACCGCACCGCGCGCCGCCACCGCCCCTACCGCCCACGCCGTAGTCGTGATCAGCAGCAGCCCACGGCCGAACCTCCAGCCCGGGACCAGGTACGTCGCCACCGCGAGTGCGGCACCCCACATGACGGCGACGATCGCCACCCTCGCCGCAACTTCGCGCCGCCGCCGCAGCATGACCGGCTCGTACAGCTCCGCGGCCACGGCCGTGGCCCACATCGCCACGAAGCCGGTCGCCAGCAGCCCGGGATGGCTCAACAGCTCGTTCAGCTTTGCGGCTCGCTCGACGCCAGCCGGGAACCTGACCAGATGGGCAAGCCAGCCGGCAACGGCCAGCCAGCCGCCATCGGCCAGGGCGAGCGCTAGGCGCAGGCGCGGCGTGCGGGGAAGGAACAGACTCATCCTTGCTCGCGATGGTGCGCGGGTTCACCGGACGTGTCAACAACCGAGACCCGACGCGGGACGCAACCGCCGAGCGCGCGCGCGGGTCGAATGTGGGGCGCCGGGCGCGCGGTCGTTGCCGGCGGGGGGCGGTCATTGCGAGGTTCCCAAGCCCCGCCCAGGGCGGGGCGAGGGAACCGTGGCAATCTCGAGGTCGACAGCCTCGGCCAGTCCGTGCGGTCGGCACGAGATTGCTTCGTCGTCCTCGCTCCGCTCGTCCTCCTCGCAATGACCGACACCGCTCGGAAGCCTTGCGCTGCGAAGGGGATCATGTGCGGCGCGACCCGCCGGAACCGCGACCTACCGGTAGAACTCCGCGATCGTGGCGACGACCCGCTCGCGCTCGTCCGAGCGCAGTTCGGGGAAGATCGGCAGCGCCAGCACCTCGGCTTCGGCGCGCTCGGATTGGGGAAAGTCGCCCGTGCGATAGCCGAGATCCACAAAGCACCTCTGCTCGTGCAGCGAGATCGGGTAGTAGACCTCCGCCCCGACGCCCTGCTTCGCCATGTGCTCGCGGAGCTGGTCGCGCCTGGGCGCCCGCACCACGTACTGGTGGTAGGTGTGGCCGCGTCCGGGCAACTCCTCCGGCACATGCACGGTCCCGTTGAGCCCTGCCGTGCGGAACAGCTCGCGGTAGTGCGCGGCGCCAGCTTGCCGCTTCGCGATCCAGCCGGGGAGACGGGGCAGCTTGGCGCGCAGGATCGCGGCCTGCAGCGCGTCCATGCGGAAGTTCCCGCCGACGAAGTGGTGCACGTACTTCGGCCGCATCCCGTGCATCCGCATGTCGAGGAGCTTCTCGCCCGCCGCCTCGTCGTTGGTCGTCACCAGGCCGGCGTCGCCGAACGCACCCAGGTTCTTGGTCGGGAAGAACGAGAAGCAGCCGAACGTGCCGATCCCGCCGACCCTGACGCCGTTGTACGACGTACCGATCGCCTGAGCGCAGTCCTCGACCAACGGGATGTTTGGCGCCGCCGCCTTCATCGCGTCCATGTCCGCGGCTTGGCCGTACAGGTGCACCGGGATGATCGCCTTGGTGCGCGGCGTGATCGCGGCGGCCAGCTTGCCGGGGTCGAGGTTGAAGTCGCGCGGGTCGATGTCGGCGAACACCGGGCGCGCGCCGAGGCGGTGGATCACGCCGGCGGTCGCGAAGAACGTGAACGGCGACGTGATCACCTCGTCCCCCGCACCCACGCCGAGCGCCATCAACGCCGCCAGCAACGCGTCGGTGCCCGAGGACACGGCCACCGCGCGCTTCACGCCGAGGTACGCGGCGCACTCGCTCTCGAGCGCCGCCACCTCGGGGCCGAGGATGAACTGTTGCGTCGCAAACACGCGTTCGACCGCGGCGTGGACGTCGTCGTTCACCTCGAGCCACTGTCGCTTGAGGTCAAAGAGCGGAACTGGGGGTTTGGGGTCGGTCATCGGTCACTCTCCAAGGAAGGAAGGTAGTGTACGGTCGTGAGCGCCTCCGCGGCTGCCGCGGCGTCACCGCCATCGCGACGCCCGCGAGAAAGCCGCTGATATGAGCGAACCACGCCACCCCGCCGGTCGTACCGGCCGTCGAGGCGAGCGACAGGGTACCAGAAAGGGACTGCACGCTGAAACGCAGAAGGGCACGAGACCCCCGGCGCGGCGCGTGAGCCCCACACTCAAGACCGCGACTCGCGCAGCCAGAGCTCGAGCATGAGCAGCGCGTAGACCAGGCCCGCGCGGTTGCGCTCCCGCATCGCCGCGCCTTCGACCACGGCCCGCACGAACGCCGGCTCCACGTACGCGGCGATCCGCGCGTCCGGCGCGAGCAGCGCGTCGCCGACGAGGTCGCGCAGGTCGCCGTCGAGCCAGGCGGCGAGCGGCACCTCGAAACCGCGCTTCCTCCCCTCGATCACCTCGCGCGGCAGCCGGTCACGGTAGGCGTCGCGCAGCACCGCCTTCAGCCGCGCGCCTCGCACGCGGAAGGCGACCGGCAGCCGCAGCGCGAACTGCGCGACCTCGTGGTCGAGGAACGGCGAACGGCCCTCCAGGGAGGCGGCCATCGTCGCCATGTCCATCTTCACGAGCAGGCTCGAGAGCAGCTCGATGCCGATGTCGCCCGCGATTTGCGCGTCCACGGCGGCGAGGTTGCAGTCGAGCCGCTCCGCGACCCATGCCTCCGTCGCCCGTTGCGGCCGCCCGCGCCACACCCGCCTCTTGTCCTCGTCGAGCAGCAGGTCCTTCGTCCAGACGAGGTAGCGCGCGCCGGGCCCGAGCGCGAGCCCGCGGCCGAAGCGCCGCAGCAGACCCGCCGCCGACCGGCGCCGTCCGGATCGCGGACGGGTCCGCGAACGGCTGGTCGAAGTGGCGCGCGACCGCGAGCACCTCGTCGCGAGGGGCGACGTGCAGGGGAAGAACGACGTTCTCGACGCCGAGCGCCGCCGCTGTGCGCCGCGCGACCGGCGCTTCGTCCATCTCCGCGTCCGCGACCGAGACGGTGAACGTCCGCAGCCCCCCGCCGAGGTGGCGCGCCGCCTCGTACGCCACGACCGAGGAGTCCACCCCGCCCGAGAGGAACACCCCGACGGGGACATCGCTCCGGAGGCGGAGCCGGACCGCCTCCCCGACGGTGCGCCGCAGCTCTTCCTGGGCGTCCGCGTACGAGATGGCCGTCTTCGGCTCCAGCTCGGGGCGCCAGTACGCCTGCTCCCGGATCCGCTCCCCGTCGAAGCGCAGCCAACGGCCAGGGCCGACGGCGCTGACGCCCTCGTACACCGTGTCGGGCTGCGGGACGGCTCCGAGCGACAGGTAGTCGTAGATCCCCTGCTCCCGCACCCGCGGCGCGGCGCCGGCCCCGCGCAGCAGCGGCCGCAGCCCCTTCAGCTCCGACGCAAACGCGAGACCGCCGGGCAGCGGCGCGACGTAGAGCGGCTTCTTGCCGAAGCGATCGCGTGCCAGCAGCAGCGTCCGGGCACGCCCATCCCAGATGGCGAATGCGAACATCCCGCGCAAGCGCGAGCAGAGCGCCTCGCCCTCGTCCTCGTAGAGGTGGACCAGCACCTCGGTGTCGCTCGCCGTCGCGAACGCGTGGCCGCGCTGCCGCAGCGACTCGCGCAGCTCCACGTAGTTGTAGATCTCGCCGTTGAGCACCGCCACCACCGACCGGTCCTCGTTGAACACCGGCTGCGCGCCGGTCACCAGGTCGATGATCGCGAGGCGCCGCATCCCCAGCGCGATCCCCGGCGCCGTGAACGTCCCCTCCCCGTCGGGGCCGCGGTGGCGCAGCGCGAGCAGCGCCTCGGCGAGACCGGACCCGACGACCTCGCGGCCATCAGGCAGGCAAACCCCAGCTATCCCGCACATCGAGCGCTCCCGTTACCCAGGCCACAAAGGGCGATCAGGGTCTCGGCGAACTGCGCTGCCGTCATCGCCATACTCTACCGCGTCTCGGCTGCTGCACTCCGTTGCATCCCGTCCTTCGAACTCGCAGGGCAGGCGAGGACGCCCGCCCCACTGGGTTCTTGGTGTGGGGCGCGACCGCCGGGCGCGCGGTCGTTGTGAAGGGCGACGGGGCAAACGGCGCGCGTCATCCCCGCGAAAGCGGGGATCCAGAACACGCCAGTGGCAAGCGCTAGAGACAATGACCTGGGTTCCCGCGTTCGCGGGAACGACGGATGTTCTCGCCCGCGTTCGCGGGAACGACGACTGAACGCGACCAGGCCGGTGTCCTCCACGGGCACGAAACCGCTCGCGCGGCGCTCGAGCCTAGACTCGGGATCGCGGGCGGCGACTACAGCTCGATGTCGGAGACGGACTTGAGCAGCCTCTCCAGGCGGGCGCGGACCTCCGCGCGCTCGGTCTCGAGCTCGGCGACGCGCCCGGAAAGCTCCTGGCTCGCCTCGCCGCCGTCCCGGAGGCGGCGGTTCTCGTCTTCGAGGTCGGT
>NCBR01000055.1:0-5544 GCA_002279285.1 Acidobacteria bacterium 37-71-11 | reverse complement strand
GGTCGGTGACGCGCGCCCGCAGCTCCTTGTGGGCCACGATCAGCTTCTCGACACGTTCTTCAAGAGCGGCAAAGACGTCCATGCGGCCTCCCTACGAAAAGCTCACTGCCAGCTCGCGGCCGAGCCTGTCCATGAGTGCGAAGTGTGCGGCGTTGACCTCGTCCTGCGTGAGCGACCGCTCGGGGTGCCGGTAGATCAGGCGCACGGTGGTCTTGACCTCGTCCGGCGCGACCCCCTCGCCGCGGTAGCGCACGACGGGCGAGACCGACTCCAGCCATGCCGGGCCGGCGGCCGTGACGGCGGCGACCAGCTCGGCGTAGTGCAGCGCCAGCTTGTGGCGTACGGTGAGGTCCGCCGCGACCGCGGGGAAGCGCGGCAGCGGCTCGAACGCCGGCACGTGCGCGGCGGTCGCAGCCGCCGTGAGGTCGATTTCGGCGACCCACACGGGCGCCGGAAGGTCGAGCGCCGCGGCGGCGTCCGCGAAGCGGCCGGCCACCGCGATCACGCGGCCATTTTGCCCGACCTCGGCGCCCTCACCCGCGGCGAGGACGGCGGCGGAGGCGGGCCGCCACTCGGTGGCCGTGACGCCCAGCTCCGAGAGGACGGCCTCGACGACGCCCTTGAGGTCGAGGAAATCGGCCGCCCGCACCGCATCCCAATCTCCGACGCTGCCGGCCAGGGCGAGCGCCAGGCGCTCCTCCTCGGCGACGGCGCCGTCGCGGGCGAAGAAGACGCGGCCCACCTCGCCGAGCAGCACGCTCTCGGCCCCGCGGCGGAGGTTGCCGCCGGCGGCTTCGGCCAGGCCGGCGAGCAGCGAGCGGCGCATCACGGCCATCCGCGCCGAAAGCGGGTTGGCGACGGCCACGATGCCGCCGCGCTCTGCCAGGGGCGAGCCCGCCGCGGCCGCCTCGGCCGCCTCGGAGACGAACGAGTAGGTGAACGCCTCCGCCGCCCCGACGCCGGCCAGGGCGTCGCGGGCGCGCTCGGTGAGCGGCCAGGAGCCCAGGCGCCGGCCCGGCTTGGCCGCCGCCGAGGGCAGCACCGAGGGCACCTTCTCGTACCCGAAGAGGCGCAGGACCTCCTCGTAGAGGTCTTCGGCCAACTCGAGGTCCATGCGCCACGGCGGCACGGTGCAGGTCACGATATCGCCCGCGACCCGCGGCGCCAGCTCGAGCGCGGCGAGGACCTTCACGGCGAACTCGGAGGGGATCGCGCACCCGACGAAAGCCGACAGGCGCGCGAGCGAGAACGCGATCTCGCGCGGCGCCGGCATCTCGGGGTTTGAGTCGAGAACACCGGCCGCCACCTCGCCGCCCGCCAGACGCGCGATCAGCTCGGCCGCCAGGTCCGCCGCGGTGCGCGCCATCGCGCGGTCGCTGCCGCGCTCGAAACGGTGCGAGGCCTCGGTCTTGAGGCCGAGCCGGCGGGCGGTGGCGCGCACCCGGCGCGGGTCGAAGGTCGCGGACTCGATCAGGACGTCCCTGGTGGCGTCCGAGATCTCGCTGTTGGCGCCGCCCATCACGCCGGCGATGCCGACCGCGCGGGAGGCGTCGGCGATCACGAGGTCGTCCGCGTTCAGCGTGCGCTCGACGCCGTCGAGGGTCGTGATCCGCTCGCCGGCGCGGGCGCGCCGCACCCGGATCTCGTGCCCGGCGAGGCGCGCGAGGTCGAACGCGTGCAGCGGCTGGCCGACGTCGAGGAGCACGTAGTTGGTGGCGTCCACGACGTTGTTGACCGGACGGACGCCGCAGCGCTCGAGGCGCTCGGCGAGCCACGCCGGCGACGGCGCGATCGTGACGCCGCGCACGACGCGGGCGCAGTACCGCGGGCAGCCGGCGGCATCCTCGACGGTGACCTTGGCGAGGTCGCCGGCCTTGGCCGCGCCCTCGGTCACGCCGGACGGAAGCGGCTTGAGCGCGCCGCACCCGGCCGCCGCGCCCTCGCGGGCGAGGCCGCGGTGGTTCATCGCGTCGGGGCGATTGGCGGTGACATCCACGTCCCAGATTTCATCCGGTTCGGGGGGGCCCTGCGCCACTCCCCCACCCTCCCGGCGCAGATGCCCCCCCGAGCCCCCCACGCTCGCGGGAAGTGAATTCCCGCTCGCGTCGATCGGCGTGGCTGGTTCGCGCAACTCGACGTTCATCCCGGCGGCGGTCAGCTTCGCCGCCAGCTCGTCCGCGGGGGTGTCGCCGTCGAGGTGGTCGCGCAGCCAGGCCAGACTGAACTTCATCGCGCCACCCCCTCGAACTGGCGCAGAAGGCGCTCGTCGCCGGAGAACAGGAGGCGCAGGTCGGGCAGGCGGTACTTGAGGAGCGCGACGCGGTCGAGGCCGCAGCCGAAGGCGAAGCCGCTGTAGCGCTCCGGGTCGAGCTTGCAGGCGCGCAGCACGCGCGGGTCCACCATGCCTGCGCCGAGGATCTCGATCCAGCCGCTCCCCGAGCACATCGGACACCCCTTGCCGAGGCAGAGGACGCAGGTGATGTCCACCTCGGCGGAGGGCTCGGTGAACGGGAAGAACGACGGACGGAACCGCACCGAAAGAAGCGGGTCGAACAGCACGTGCACGAACGCCTCGAGGGTGGCCTTGAGGTTGGCGAAGGTGATCCCCTCGTCCACCACCAGCCCCTCGACCTGGTGGAACATCGGCGAGTGCCGCAGGTCGGAGTCGCAGCGGTAGACGCGCCCCGGGATGACCACCCGGATCGGCGGCGGCGTCGTCTCCATCGTGCGGATCTGCACCGGCGAGGTGTGCGTGCGCAGCACGCGGCCGCCCGCGAGGAAGAAGGTGTCCTGGCTGTCGCGCGCCGGGTGGTCCGGCGGGAAGTTGAGCGCCTCGAAGTTGTGCCAGTCGTCCTCGGCTTCCGGGCCGTCGGCGACGGAGTACCCCATGCGCAGGAAGATCTCCTCGATCTCCCGGCGCACCAGCGTCACCGGGTGGAGCGCGCCGATCCTGGGCCGCCGGCCCGGCAGGGTGACGTCGAGCGCTTGCTGCGAGTGGCTCGCCGCCTCCGCCTTCGCCTGCGCCGCCGCCAGGCGCTCCTCGACGAGCTTCTTCAGCTCATTGAGCGCCTTGCCGTAGGCGGGCTTGGTTTCCCGGGGCAGCGCCTTGAGCGCCTCCTCGAGGTCGCGCAACAGGCCCGAGCGGCGCCCGGCGAAGCGGACGCGCACCGCTTCGATGCGGGCCGCATCGCGGCCCGCCCCGGCCAGCGCGGCGAGAAACTCCTCCCGCGCCCGTTCCAGGGGCTCGGTCGCCATCAGGCGGCCGGCTTTTCTCCCAGGCTCTTCTTCGCGGCCTTAGCGAGTTCGCCGAAGCCCTCGAGGTCGCGCACGGCCATGTCGGCGAGCGCCTTGCGGTCGAGCTCGCACCCCGCCGCCTTCAGGCCGGCGATCAGCTGCGAGTACGAGATCTCGAACTGCCGCGCCGCCGCGTTGATGCGCACGATCCACAGCGAGCGCATCGAGCGCTTGCGCTGGCGGCGGTCGCGGTAGGCGAACTGCAGCGAACGCTCGACCTGCAGCTTCGCCATGCGGTAGGCGTTGTGCTTGGTGAGGTAGTAGCCCTTGGCGAGCTTGAGGATCTTCTTGCGCCTGGCAACCCGGTTGTGTCCACGCTTCACGCGCATGTCGGCCTCCTACTTCGCGTACGGGAGCATGCGCTCCACGACCTTGGCGTCGGCCGGAGTGAGGACCGCGTCCTTCTGCAGATGGCGCTTCCGCTTCGACGTCTTCTTGCCCAGAATGTGACTGTGGAATGCGTGGTGGCGTGTGATCTTTCCGGTTCCGGTCTTCTTGAACCGCTTCGCCGCCGCGCGCAACGTTTTGATCTTCGGCATTACGGCCTCCCTGTGGCGCGGCCGCCCTCGGCCGCGCACCTCGTCACAATGGCGGGCGAGGGCGCCCGCCCCACAACTGCAAAAAGCAACAGCCGGAGGCTCATGACGCCTCCGGCCATGGGTTCAAGTCGCGCTGTTTCACCGTCGTGGTCATCGTGGCCGCGATCTCGTCCATCGTCATCGAGCCGAGGTCGCCGCGGTGGCGCAACCGGACCGAAGCGCCGCCGGATTCGGCCTCGCGGGCGCCGACGATCAGCAGCACCGGCACCTTCGCCAGCTCGCCGTCGCGGATCTTGGCGCCGAGCTTCTCCGAGCGCTCGTCCACCTCGGCCCGCAGGCCCGCCGCCAGCAGGCGCGCCCGCACCGCGCGGGACGCCTCGATGAACTTGTCGGACACCGGCAGGACGCGCGCCTGCTCCGGCGCCAGCCACAGCGGCAGGTCGCCGGCGAAGTGCTCGAGCATGACCCCGAAGAAGCGCTCGATCGAGCCGAGCACCGCGCGGTGCAGCATCACCGGGCGCTGCTCGGCGCCGTCCTCGCCGACGTAGGCGAGCTGGAAGCGCTCGGGCAGGTTCCAGTCGAGCTGGATGGTTCCGAGCTGCCACTCGCGGCCGATCGCGTCGTGGACCACGAAGTCGATCTTCGGGCCGTAGAACGCGCCGGCGCCGGGGTTGACCGTGAACGGCACGCCGCGGCGCTTGAGGCACTCCTCGAGCTGCGCCTCGGCGCTCGCCCACAGGGCGTCGTCGCCCATCGAGCCCTCCGGCCTGGTCGACAGGTAGATCCCCGGGTTGTTGAAGCCGAACGTCCCGTACACCTCGAACATCATGTCGAACAGGCTGTCCACCTCGGCGCCGATCTGCGACGGCATGCAGAAGATGTGGGCGTCGTCCTGACAGAACGAGCGCACCCGGGTGAGCCCCTGGACCACGCCGGAGCGCTCGTAACGGTGCAGCCGGCCGAAATCCGCGATGCGCAGCGGCAGCTCGCGGTAGGAGTGCGCGTGGACGCCGAACAGGACGCAGTGCGACGGGCAGTTCATCGGCTTGAGGCCGTACTCGCGCTCGTCCACCTCGGCGAAGAACATGTTCTCCTTGTAGTGGAAGTAGTGGCCCGAGGTCTTCCACAGCTCGGCGTCGAAGAGCTGCGGGGTGATGACCTCCTGGTAGCCGTACTTGACGTACAGGCCGCGCATGAACGCCAGCAGCTCGTTGTACACCGCGGCGCCCTTCGGGTGGAAGAACGGCGAGGCGGGCGCGAGCGGCGAGAACGAGAACAGGTCGAGTTCCTTGCCCAGGCGCCGGTGGTCGCGGCGGCGCGCCTCCTCGATCTTGGCGAAGTAGGCGTCGAGTTCCTCCCTGGTCGCGAACGCGGTGCCGTAGATGCGCTGCAGCATCTCGTTGCGCTCGTCGCCCTTGAAGTAGGCGCCCGAGGTCTCGATCAGCTTGAACGCGCCGATCTGGTCGGTGCGCTGCACGTGCGGCCCGCGGCAAAGGTCCACGAACTCGCCGTGTTGGAACAGCGTGATCTCGTCGCCCTCGGGGATGTCCGCCAGGCGGACGAGCTTGATCTCTTCCTTGCGGCCCTTGAAGATCTCCGCGGCCTGCTCTCGGCTCACGACCCGGCGCTCGAACGGCCGGCCATCCTTGACGATGCGGGCCATCTCGGCCTCGATCCTCTCGAGGTCCTCCTGAGTGAAGGCGTGGTCGAT
>NCBR01000054.1 GCA_002279285.1 Acidobacteria bacterium 37-71-11 | reverse complement strand
GAGGGCCGCGAGCAGCCGGGTGGGAGCGGCGAGGGCGGGGTCGGGAAGGTGGTACCACGGGGGCGACGGCCGGACCGGCGGCGCAGCGTTGACGACGCAACGTGCCGCGGACCCTGCGATCCCCGGTTGCGTGCAGTCCACCAGCGCCACGCGCGGGTGGGCGCGCAACCAGGCAAGAAGACGCTCCGACGTCGCCTCGGTCGCGGGCGGCGCGGTGAGGATGACGATGGCGCTCCCCTCGAGTTCGTCCAGGTCCGCCAGCGGCGCGACGAGCGCGGGCTCGCCGGCCATCTCGGCGATCAGGTGCTCGGGGTCCGCGCCGGTGTGGAACAGGTGCGGGCGGACGCCCGGCGACACCCTCGCGAGCCTCTCGATGACCTCGCGGCCGAGCAACGAGGTGGGGTCAAGGATTGTCAGCATGCGCGGGCGGGGCCGGTTTGGCGGCCGGCTGAAGCGGTTGCGCCGCGGTGACGGGCCGGCGGCGGAGGCGGCGGAGGACATACTCGACTGGGCCCGCCACCAGGTAGACGCTGAGCAGGAGCGCCATGGCCGGCAGCGGCGTGAAGGCGATCACGGCCACGACCAGGGCGATCACGAAGAACGCCGTCGCCGGCCAGCGCTGGCGCAGGTTGTACTCCTTGAACGAGCGGTAGGGGATCGTGGACACCATCAGGACGGAGATGAGGAACACGAACACCGACGCGGCGACCGAGAGCGCTCGCGGCATGGAGAGATCGAAGTAGAGGGCCACCAGGACCATCATCGTCAGCGCCCCAGCCCCGCCCGGAATCGGCAGGCCGGTGAAGAAGCGGCGATCGCCGAGGCCCGCCTTGACGTTGAAGCGAGCGAGCCGCACCGAGCCGGCCACGAGGAACATGAACGCCGCCGCCCAGCCCCAGCGGCCCACGCCCCACAACCCCCACTGGTAGGCGAGGATCGCCGGAGCGACGCCGAAGCTGACGACGTCCGCGAGGGAGTCGTACTCCTTGCCGAACTCCGAGGTGGAGTTGGTCATGCGTGCGATCCGCCCGTCGAGGCCGTCGAGCAGGCCGGCGAGGATGATCAGCCACCCCGCCCGTTCGAGCTGGCCGTGGAGGGCGTACAGCACCGCCGCGAAGCCGCACAGCATGTTGCCCACGGTGAACAGCGAAGGGAGGACGTAGATCCCGCGCCGCAACGACTCGCGGGCCGGGCGCCTGGCGGCGCGCCGGCGCGGCTGGCCGATCCTCATCGCCGGTTCTCCGCCGCGAACCGCGCCACCGGGGTGACGCCCGCACGGGTCGTGCGGCCGGGCGCGACCTCGACGCTCGCGCTGGCCGGCAGGAAGAGGTCGACGCGCGACCCGAACTTGATGATTCCGACCCGGCTGCCCCGTTCGACGCGCTGGCCGGGGGCAAGGTCGCACACCACGCGGCGGGCGAGCGAACCTGCGATCTGCTTGTAGGCGACTGTCCCGTGGTCGCCCTCGATCAGCACGAAGCTGTGCTCGTTGAGCTCCGACGCCTTGTCGCGGAACGCCGGGAAGTTCGCGCCCGGGGTGTGGCGCACCTCGCGCACGGTCCCGCTCACCGGAGCGCGGTTGACGTGGACGTTGGCGGGCGACATGAAGATCGAGACCTGCTGCGGCAGCCCACGCCCGGCGAGCGCCGCGGGGGCGGCGCAGACCTTGAGCACCTTGCCGTCGGCCGGGGCGAGGACGACCTCGGGGGCGGCGTCGGCGTGCCGGGCCGGGTCGCGGAAGAACGCCACGCACGCGAGCATCGCGAGCCAGCAGAGCCACGCCACCGGGTGGTATCCGAACACCCACGCAACGATCCCGGCCACGGCCGGGACCAACACGAAGGGATAGCCTTCCGGAGCGAACGGCACCATCGGGGCTCTACGCGCCGTGGCTGCGGGCGCGGGCTTCCATCTGGTCCTTGAGTTGGAGCTTCTCCTTCTTGAGACGCTTTTCCTCCTGCTCCTCCTCGGTGGTCAGCCAGCCCTTGCGGGCGATCTCCTCCAGGCGTTGCGCACGCTTGTGGTGCTCCTCGAGGAGCCGACGGTACTCTGGGTCTTGATCCGCCATCTGGTCGCGCAGTTGTTGCATCGAAGTCATGCACGCCTCCGAGGTTGTGGGGTGGTCGGCCGCATCCGAAGGCATGCTAGCACACTAGAATCGGCGCGTGGAGGAGCTGCAGTTCGCCTGCGACGCCATGCTCGGGCGCCTCGCCCGCTGGCTGCGGTTCGCCGGCTTCGACGTGTCGTTCGACCCGTCGCTGCCGGATCTGCCGCTGGCGGGCCGGGCGCGGGCCGAGGGGCGCTGGCTGCTCACCTGCGACCGCCGCCTGGCCGCCCTCGCGGGCCCCCGGGTGGTGCTCCTGCGCCGCGCCGGCGTGGCAGCGCAGATTTGCGAACTGCGGGAGCGCCTGCCGCTGGCGGCGGAGCCGGCGCGCTTCCTTACCCGCTGCTCGCGCTGCAACGGCACGCTGGAGGAGGTCGCGCGGGAGGCCGTGCGGGACCGGGTTCCGCCGTACGTCGCGGCGCACGCCCCCCGCTTCGTGGCCTGCACCCGGTGCGGCTGGCTCTACTGGCCCGGGACGCACGCGGGACGGATCGCGCGGCAGTTGGAGGAGTGGCTGGGCGGTTGACGCCGTGGAGCCACGCTCAGGCGGCCGTGAACACGAGGGCGACCGCCGAACCTCCGCCGGCCACGCCGCCGACCAGAGCCGTCCGCGGGCGGCAGGCGACCGTGCGGTAACCGGCCGCGGCGAGGTGGGGCGGGCAGTCCCAGGCCGGGAGCACGGCGCCGGCCACCGTCAGCGCGGCGATCACCGCTCGCAACGCCCCGCCGGCGGCCCCTTCGCCGAGGCGGTCCGCGACCCCCACGGCCGCCGGGCGGTGGCCGCCGAAGACGGTGTCCATCGCGGCCAGTTCCAGGGTGGCGAGGGCCGGGATGCCGTTGGCCACGCTGACGACGAGATCGACCTCGGTTGCGGCCATGCCGGCGCGCGCGAGCGCCTGCGCGCACGCCGCCACCAGCGCCTGTGGCTCCGCCGGGTAGCGGTGGGGTGGGGCGGGCGCCGAGGCCGATCCCCACCCGGCGAGCGCCGCGAGCGGCCCGCTCCCCGGGTCGCGCGCCAGGACCAGCACGCCGGCGCCTTCGCCCAGCACCATGCCCGCCCGGCCCGGCGATGCCAGCGCCCCTAGCCTTGCGTACCCCTCGGCGTTGAGCCAGTCGCCCTCGTCCACGCCGCACGCCGCCACCGCGTCGGCGCGCCGGGCAAGGAGCATCCGGGCCGCTTCGGCGACCGCCCGCAAGCCGCCGACCTGCTTTTCGGCGAAGGTGATGTTGGGACCGCCGAGCTTGTCGAGGATGCCGAGCTGGCTCGCCGGCGCGTTGGCAACGGTGGAGGGGAACTGGGCGGGCGGCGCCTCGTCCGGGGAGGTGAGGAACACCGCCCTCAGCACTTCGACGAGCGCCGAAGTCCCGGCGTTCCAGGTGCCGGCCGTGACCCCGACGCGCTCAATCGCCCACGGCAGCGGGTCGCCCGCGGCTCGGAGCGCCTCGCGGGCCGCCACTGCCAGCAGGCGCGACGGGCGGTCGAGCCGGCGGGCCAGCAGCGGCGGCACGATATCCTTGGTCGTGAACTCCCGGCACACGGCCACCGGCAGTGGCGGCGCGTCCGGGCGCGTCAGGCCGAGCACCGGCTGCCAGTCGGGGTCGCCCACGGCGCGCAGCAGCGAGGGGATCCCCGTGCCGGCGGCCGCCACCGCCCCCGCCGCGCGGACGTACACCCGAGCCGCGCTCACCCGGCGCTCCCGAGCACCAGCGCCGCCGAGTTGCCGCCGAACGCGAACGAGGATGACACGGCGACGCGCACGCGCCCGGGCCGGCCGGTGCCGGCGACCGGGTCGATCGGGCACGCCGGGTCCGCTTCGGCGAAACCCGCCGTCGGCGGCAGCACGGCGCGGTCGATCGCGAGCGCGGTGACCGCGGCCTCGATCCCCCCCGCGGCGCAGAGACAGTGGCCGAGGGCACCCTTGACCGACGACACCGGAACGCCGGCGAGCCGTTCTCCGAAGACGCGCACGTAGGCGGCGCACTCGGCCGCGTCGTTCTGCTCGGTGGCGGTGCCGTGGCCGTTGACGTAGTCCACGTCGGCGACATCGACGCCGGCCTCGGCGAGGGCGGCGCGCAGGGTGCGCTCCCAGGCGGCGCCGGAGGGCTCCGGTTGGGTCATGTGAAACGCGTCGTTGGTGGCGCCGTAGCCGAGCACCCGCGCGTACGGGTGGGCACCGCGGCCGCGCGCGTGGGCGGCGTCCTCGACCACGAGCACCGCCGCGCCCTCCCCGAGCGAGAGCCCGCGCCGCCTCGAGTCGTACGGCTTGGCGGGCTCGCGGTCGACCGCGTGCAGCGAGTTGAACCCGGCGTAGGTCAGCCGGCAGAGGGCATCGGCGCCGCCGGCGAGCGCCACCGGCGTCTCGCCGTCGCCGACCATCTCGGCGGCGAGCCCCACCGCGATGGTTGATGACGAGCACGCGGTGGTCACGGTGATCCGTGGGCCGGTGAGGCCGAACGCGAGCCCGAGCCGGTCGGACGGGGCGTCCTGGGGAACGTCCACGAGTTCGGTCAGGCCGCGGACGCGCGAACCGCCCGCCAATCTCCGCGCCACGAACGCTTCGGCCTCGAACAGCCCGGCGGTGCCGCCGCCGAGCACCAGCGCCCACGGGTGGGGCGCGCCGGAACCGGAGGCGAGGCCCGCGTCCGCCAGCGCCTCGGCCGCGGCCGCCAGCGCGAACCGGCTCGCCCGGCTGGCGTGACGCAGGGCGGGCCCGTCGAGCGCCGGGAGCGCAATCCGGGCGTCGTCCACCTGGGCGGCGATCCGGGTTCGGAACCCCGTGGTGTCGAAGAGCGTGACCGTTCCGATCCCGCTCTCGCCCGCCACCAGGCGCCGCCACGTCGTTTCCCGGTCCGGCCCCAGGGCGGTGACGAGCCCGATGCCGGTGATCCAGACCTCGCTCATGCGGCCGGAGTATAGCGAAGCGGCGCGCCGCGCCGGCGCGCGCGCCCGGCGCGTGCGGAGGTCGTGCGGGTGCGATGAAACTCAGGAACCGAGCACGCGTAGACATGACGGTCGGTGACCTACCGGTCGGTAAGCTCTTGACAGGTTCCCCGAGTCGGCTATACTTACCGGTAGGTAGTGGCCGGGCGTCGGACCGGCCCTGATTTTTGCCCGGAGGTCGGGATGGACGAGACTCGAAGCATCCCCATGCACCACGAGGACAGCGCACGCGGCCGGCTGATGACCGCCGCCATCGCCCTCTTCGCCCGCAAGGGGTATTCGGCCACTTCCGTCCGTGAGATCGTCGCTGCGGCCGGAGTGACCAAACCCGTCCTCTACTACCACTTCGGCAGCAAGGAAGGGATCTTCCTGGCGATGATGGGGGAGGCGCTGGCCGAGTTCGAGGCCACGGCGACTGCGGCGATGAACGCGGGCGGGCCAGCCGCGGAGCGGATCGCACGCTTCCTTGACGGCACCTTCGCCCTCGTGCTCGAACACCTCGACGCGATGCGGGTGCTCGACGCGATCTACTACGGCCCCCCGCAAGGGGCGCCGTTCTTCGACTTCGAGGCGATCCACGAGCGCTTCATCGGGATGCTGACCACCATGGTGCGGGACGGGATGGCGGCGGGAGAGTTCCGCCCCGGTGACCCCGAGGACGTGGCATGGGCGCTCGCGGGACCGTTCGAGGTCGTGCGGGGGATGAGTTTGAGCCACCCCGAGATTGGGTTCGGGCGCGAGCGCCTGGCGCGTCTCGTCCGGGTGGTATTCGACGGCGTCATGAGTGGCCCGGCAAAGGAGTCTTCGCGATGAGAGCGTTCGTCACGGCGGCAGCGGCAACCCTGGTCATGGCTTTGGCGGTGTCCGGCTGCTCGAAGAGCGGCGAGGGCAGGGACGCGGTCGGCGGCAAGCCGGCGGTGGCGGTGGAGGTCGCGAGCGTCGCGCCCACGACCCTGACCCAGGCGATCGACGTCGTCGGGACGCTCGAGCCGAAGTACTTCGCCGACGTGAAGTCGGAGTTCACGGCCCTCGTCACCGAGGTGTACGTCACGCAGTGGGTGCATGTGGACAAGGGCGCGCCGCTCGCGCGGCTCGACACCCGCGACGCGGACGCCGCCCGGCGAGCGGCCTCGGCGATGGCGCTGCAGGCCGACGTGGCCGCGACGCGGGCCAACCGCGAGCTCGAGCGCGCGGTGAAGCTCAAGCAGCACGGCCTCGTCACCCAGCAGGCCCTCGACGACGCCCGCTCCGCGGCCGAGGCGGCGGCCGCGGCCGCGCAGGCGGCGGCGGCGGAGCTGACGGCGGCCGAGACTCGCCGCGCCAAGGCGGTGATCCGGGCGCCGATGGCCGGGACCGTGGCGCTGCGGACGGTCAACGTCGGCGACCGGGTCGAGAACATGGGCAGCGGCGAGCCGATGTTCCGCATCGTGGACAACCGGGTGCTCGACCTCACGGTGAGCGTGCCCTCGGCCCGCTCCGCCGCGGTCGAGGTGGGGCAGAAACTCGACTTCACCGTCGACGCCTATCCGGGGAAGACGTTCTCCGGCCGCGTGTCGCACATCAACCCCGCGGAGGACGCCGCGAGCCGGACGGTCCGGTTGATGGTCGAAGTCCCGAACGAGGGCGGCGAGCTGCGCGGCGGGACGTTCGTCAAGGGCCGCATCGCGACCGGGGAGCGGGCCGGCGTGCTGCAGATCCCGCGCGCGGCACTGCTGTCGTGGGACGTCGAGCGCGGCACGGGCGAGGTGTTCGTCGTGGACGGCGACACCGCCCAGCGCCGCACCGTCAAGACGGGCGAGACCGCCGCCGACAACGTGGAAGTGGTCGAGGGCCTCGCTGCCGGCGAGAAGGTCGTCGTCCGCGGCGGCTTCAACCTGCGGCCCGGCGACCGCGTGCAGATCGCGGCGCCGCAGGGGGCGTAGGCCATGTTCCTCTCCAACCTCTCGATCAAGCGGCCCGTTCTCGCCACCGTGATGATCCTCGCGCTCGTGACGCTCGGCGTGTTCTCGTTCCGCCGCCTTGCCATCGACATGATGCCCGACGTGGAGATCCCGGTGCTGTCGATCACGACCGAGTTCCCCGGCGCGTCGCCTGAAACGGTGGAACGCGAAGTCACCAAGCGCATCGAGGAGGCCGTCAACCCGATCTCCGGCGTCAAGCACGTCCAGTCGGTCTCGCGCGAGGGCCTCTCCAGCGTGATCGTCGAGTTCCAGCTCGAGGTCAAGATCAACGACGTCTCGCAGGAGGCGCGCGCCAAGATCAACGCGATCCGCCGCGAGTTGCCGGAGGGGATGAAGGAGCCGGTCATCCAGAAGTTCGACTTCGGCGCGATGCCGGTGATCTCCCTCGCGGTGCGCTCGAACGTGCTCAACCCGCGCGACCTGACCACGCTCGCCGACCGCAAGATCAAGCGCCGCCTCGAGAGCGTTCCGGGGGTCGCCAAGGCCAAGCTGGTCGGGGCGTCCAAGCGCGAGGTGGCCGTGTACCTCGACCCCGCGCGGCTGGACGCGCTCGGCATGGGGGTGGACGAGGTCGTGGCCGGCCTGCGCTCGGAGAACGTCAACACGCCGCTCGGCCGCCTCAACCGGGGCGGCACCGAGATGCCGCTGCGGGTGTCGGGGAAGCCAAGCAACGTAGATTCGTACCCGGCGATGGTGATCGGCCGCCGCGGCGGCCAGCCGATCACGCTCGGCGACGTCGCGACCGTCGCCGACACCGTCGAGGAGCAGCGCTCGCTCGCCCTGATCAACGGCGAGCCGGCGGTCGCGATCGACATCACCAAGCAGACCAAGGCCAACACCGTCGCGGTCGTGGACGCGGTGAAGAAGACGGTGGCCGAGCTCGGGCCGGAGCTTCCGGCGGGGACCGAGATCCAGATCGTGCGCGACAGCTCCGTGTTCATCCGGGACTCGGTCGCCGACGTGCAGACCACGCTCGTGCTCGGCGGCCTCCTGACGATCGTCATCGTCTTCTGCTTCCTGAACTCGTGGCGCTCGACGGTGATCACCGGCCTGACCCTGCCGATCTCCGTGATCTCGTCGTTCATCGTCATGTACTTCCTCAACATGACGCTCAACACGCTGACGCTGATGGCGCTGTCGCTCGCGATCGGCCTGCTCATCGACGACGCGATCGTCGTGCGCGAGAACATCGTCCGCCACCTCGAGCACGGGGAGGACCACCTCACCGCCGCCCGCAACGGCACCAGCGAGATCGGCCTCGCCGTGCTGGCGACCTCGATGTCGATCATCGCCGTGTTCGTCCCGGTCGCGTTCATGAAGGGAATCATCGGCCGCTTCTTCTTCCAGTTCGGCCTCACCGTGGCGTTCGCCGTGCTCGTGTCGCTGTTCGTCTCGTTCACACTCGACCCAATGCTCTCGTCGCGCTGGGTCGACCCCGACATCGAGCGCAAGGGCGCCCGCAACTTCCTGCAGCGCGCCCTCGACGGCTTCAACGCCGCGTTCGAACGCACCGCGGACCGTTACAAGGGGGTCGTCGGGTGGTCGTTGGACCACCGCGGGCTCGTGCTCGGCATGGCCACGCTCGCGTTCGCCGCCGGTCTCGGCGTATTTGCCATCCTGCAGACCGAGTTCATGACGCCGATGGACCAGGGCGAGTTCGTCGTCCGCTTCAAGAGCGCGCCGGGCTCCTCGATCGTCGAGACCCGCTCGCGCCTCGATGAGGTGCTCAAGGCCCTCGCGGAACGCAAGGAGGTGAAGTACACCTACGCCTCGATCGGCGCCGGCGACGCGGACACCGTCCGCAACGCCATGGTCTTCGTCAAGCTCGTCGACCGCAGCGAGCGCAAGACGGGGTTGAAGCAGTTTCTCAGCCAGGAGCGCAAGCGTCTCGAGCGGATCCCCGGCATCGAGCTGTCGGTGCAGGAGGACCCGGACGCGTTCCAGAAGCCGCTCCAGATCGCCGTCCGCGGCGACGACATCCCGACGCTCAAACGCTACGCCGGTGAGATCAAGAAGGAGCTGTACACGGTGCCCGGCATCGTGGACCTCGAGGCGACGATGGAGCAGGACCTGCCGGAGTACCGGCTGACGGTGGACCGGCAGCGGGCGGCGTCGATGGGGCTGGGCACCAGCGCCATCGCGAGCACGGTCGGCGTCCTGGTCGGCGGCGAGGCGGTCTCGACGTACGAGGACGAGACCGGCGAAGCGGTCGACGTGCGCCTGCGCCTGCCGGCGGCGCTGCGGCAGGACGTCACCCAGGTCGGCGACCTGCGGATCTCCGTCCCGGGCAAGGCCGGCACGGCGCTCGTGCCGCTCGCCGATCTCGTCACCTTTACGCGCGCGGTCTCGCCGGCGGAGATCAGCCGGCGCGACCTCTCCCGCCAGGTCGTGATCGACGCCAACCTCGACAACCTGCCGCTCGGCACGGCGGGCGAGAAGGCGATGGCCGTCGCCGGCCGCGTCAAGCTGGCGCCCGGCTACAAGCTCGTCATGCAGGGCGACACCGAGATGATGGTGGAGTCGTTCGGCTACATGGGCGAGGCGTTGTTCCTCGCGATCGTCTTCGTGTACCTGATCCTGGCGGCGCAGTTCGAGTCGTTCATCGACCCGCTCGCGATCATGCTGTCGCTGCCGCTCGCGGTCGTCGGCATGGCCGGGATGCTGCTGATCACCGGCGACACGATCAGCATCATGTCGCTCATCGGGCTCATCATGCTGATGGGGCTCGTCACCAAGAACGCGATCCTGCTTGTGGACTTCACCAAGGTGCTGCGCGGCCGCGGCATGGACCGGCGCGAGGCGCTGATCACCGCCGGCCGCACCAGGCTGCGCCCGATCATGATGACCACCTCGGCGATGATCTTCGGCATGCTGCCGCTGTTCTTCGCCCTCGGCAAGGGCGCCGAGTTCCGCGCCCCGATGGCGCGCGCGGTGGTCGGCGGCCTCATCACCTCGACGCTGCTCACGCTCGTCGTGGTGCCCGTCGTCTACTCGCTCCTCGACGACTTCGCGGAATGGTTGCACCGCCGCATGGCGGGCGCGAAGGCCGAGGTGCACGCGGCCGCCGCCGTGGTTCTCGCCGTCGCGATCATCGGCGCCATGGCCGCATCCCCCGCGCTCGCCCAGGCCGATCAGCCTGTCCCGGCCCCGACAGGGGACGTGCCGGCCCCCGGACCCCGAACCCCGAACCCCGAACCCCGAATCCTCACCCTGGACCAGGCGCTGGCCATCGCGGCCGCGAAGAACTACGACGTCAAGAAGGCCGAGGAGTACCGCACCTACCTCGAGGCGCGCTACGTCCAGGAGCGGGCCGCGGCGTTGCCGCACCTGGCCCTCAACGGCGCCGTAGTCCGCAACTACGACGCCAGCCAGCAGGACTTCTACAAGGGGTTCCCGCCGGAGTTCCAGGCGCTGATCGCGTTCCAGCAGGACGTGCGCTCGGCCTCGGTCTCACTCAACCAGGCGTTGTTCACCTGGGGCCAGGTGGGCGCGGCGATCCGCGGCGCGAAGTGGGCGCTCGCCACCGGGGACGATCAGCTGCGGCGCTTCCAGCAGGCGGTGCGGCGCGACGTCACGGCGGCGTTCTACGACGTGCTGCTCGCCCGGGAGTTCGTCGCGATCACGGCGCAGACCGTGGAGCAGCGCCAGCGCCAACTCGACGAGACCAGGAAGCGGTACGCGCTCGGCACCGCGACCGACTACGACGTCCTCGCCGCCGAGGTCGCGCTCGCCAACGCCAGGCCGGACGCCATCAACGCCGCGAACCAGGTGCGGACCGCGCGGCAGCGCCTGGGGTTCCTGCTCGCCGAGACCGGCGAGGTGGACGCCAGCGGCACGCTGGCGATCGAGGTGGCGCCACCCCCGCGCTACGAGGACGTCCTGGCCGCGGCGCTCGCGCACCGGCCCGAGCTGGCCGAGAGCGAGAACATGCGGCGGGTGCGGCTGGAGCTGGTGAAGATCAACGGCGCCGGCGACCGCCCCCGCCTCGACCTGCAGGCGGCATACGGCGTCAAGGACCTCACGATCATGGACCAGAGCTCGCGCGGCAAGACGTGGAGCGCCGGTCTCGTGCTCTCGTTCCCGTTCTTCGACGGGTTGAAGACCCGCGCCCAGGTGGCGCAGGCGCGCAGCGACGTACGGACCAACGAACTCGCCGAGGCGCAGCTGCGCGACAGCATCGCGCTCGAGGTGCGCGTCGCGGTGGACGCGACGGCCCGCTCGGCCGAGATCGTGCGAGCGCTGGCAGGCACCGTTGCGCAGGCGGAGAAGCTGTTCGGCATGGCCGAGGTCGGGTACGAGTACGAGGTCGGGTACGAGTACGGCGTCAAGACCAAGCTCGAGGTGGACGACGCCCAGCTCAACCTCAGGAGCGCGCGGAGCAACCTCGCGAGCGCCGAGCGAGATTACCGGGTCGCGCTCACGAACCTCGAGTGGGTGGCGGGGACGCTGGGCGAGAGCCCGGGGAGTTCCTAGGCCGTCGTCGCCGGGGGCGCCGCCGATAGCGGACCATCTATCCGGACGGGGGGCCCGCGGCCGCTCCACCAAGCCGCCCGGCCGGTCTTGCCCCCCGTGCCCCCCGTGCCCCCCGCGAGCCGCGGCGGAGCCGCGTCTCGCCGGGCGTTGCCCTTCGGCGGCTCGCATGCTCATGTGGCCTCCGGTTACACTCCGCTGCGGCCGCCTCGGGCGCCTTGCATCCGGCCCACTCTCGGCGGCGTGGCTGCACGCCCCGAGCTTGGAGGTCCTGCCTATCGTTGAGCCGTTCGTCTTCGAGAGATGGCCGAGAGGCTGCGCGGCCGGGTCAGATATGGGGACCACATTTGAGGAACCATGGCAGTGCTCCCCTGCGGTCAAGCCAGAGGGTCGAGTTGTTGGGTGCACTACACTGGGGTCCAAGCCGGAGCCTGTCCAGATGGCCCTTTCGGGAGCTTGGCGCCCGGCGGCGAGGTCTCTTGGCAGGCGGTTGCCGAAAGGGGGGCTTCCTGGGCGGCCATTGGAATGACGTCGTGAGCCCAGAGGTGGGCGGGTTCATGCGGACGTTCAGCCGCTCGATCGCGGAGGCCGAGCAGAGGGGTGCGATTCACCTTCCTGCGCTCGAAGGTGCTCCCGCCCTGCTGCTAGCGTCTGATTCCAGTGGAAGTCATCGCGCTAGCTCGCATCTGGTCCATGCTTTTCTGATTGCTGACCCTCGGGCCATG
>NCBR01000053.1 GCA_002279285.1 Acidobacteria bacterium 37-71-11 | reverse complement strand
GGTTTCTTACTGTTGCGATCGCGTAACGGTAGGCGCAGCCGCTGCGAAAGAGCCCTTCGACTTCATCGCGGCGAGAATAGACGAAATGGGATACCAGGTACCCATACCGGCGGACCGCCCGAGCCGACCGATCCCACGGGCGGCGTCCCGGGGAGCGTGGGGGCTGGAAGAGGCGGTGGCGTCCCCGGAGGCGTCAAACCCGGCCCGGCGCAACCGCCGCCTGCGCTCGTGGACGACGACACGCCGGTCTGGCCGGGCGCGGGCATCGTCCTCCCCGTGAACGTCTACCGCACCGATCCCGTCTATCCCGAGCTGGCCAGGAGAGCTCGCATCCAGGGCGCCGTCGTCGTCGAGGCGACGATCGACCGCCAGGGCAACGTGGTCGACACCAGGCTTGTCCGGAACCTCTCCCTCGGCTGCGGCGAGGCCGTCGTCGAGGCGCTGCGGAGCTGGAAGTACCGGCCCGCGACACGAGACGGCAAGCCGGTCAGCATCATCCTGACCGTGACCGTGACGTTTCGGCTCGCGGGGACCGAGTGACGTGCCGCCCTTCCGGTCCCCTTCGCAGATGCGGACGGCGGCCGGCAGCGCCCGGCCGCCGCCTCGCCCGCCGTGAGGGCCCTCGGGAACGCATCAAGCATAAGCACAACTCTCGCGCAAGCCGTGCCGATCCCCGGCACGGCCTATTTCTCCTGCGCCAGGCACGGTCCGCCCGGGATCGTCGAGGTCACGGCGGCCCTTCTCGCCGCCTTGAAGCCTCCCGCCAGCCGGGTCGCATCGGGCCGGATGAAGAAGGCAGGCTTTCTCCCGCCATCCGTGCCCCGGAACGGCCACGAGGTTATGCTGTTCGAAACATAAGGAGTGGATCATGGGACGTCGTAGCTCAAGGGTGCCCGCCGTCGCAGCCGCCCTGCTGGTGTGCCTCGCTTCGGCGGTCGCGGCTGCCGAACCGCCGGAACGCGGTGAGACGCGCGGCCAGATCAGTCTGGTTCTGTTTTTCAAGAAGGCGCTCCTTGGCCCCGAGAAGAAACCGGTGGAGGTCACGGGCGACATTCAGGTCGGCAAAGCGACCACGAAAGGCCACGTGGAGTATCCGCCCGACGTCCTGGCCGAGGGGATCGGCGGGACGGTCGAGGTCGCCATCCTCGTGGACGAGCTCGGCCGGGTCACCAGTGCGGGGATTTCCAGGGGCGTGGACCCGCGTCTCGACGCGCTCTGCCTCGAGGCTGCGCGCGGGATCTCCTTCGGGCCGAGCAGGCGCAAGGACGGCCGGCCGGTGGGCCTCGTTGTGATGGCCGCCTATAGCTTCATCCCCGGCGGCACGCCGAAGCCGAAACCCGGTGCGGGGGCAACGCCGGGCTGGGAAAAGGAGTTCAAGAGGGCCTACGCCCTCAACCAGGCCGAAGTCCTCAAGCTCGTACGGCCGCCGTTTCCCCCTTCGAGGATGGACTTCTACCGCACGTCGAACCCCGGCCAGGCCGAGGCCATTCCGGAGGGACCCAGCCAGATGACGGTGCGATGGGACGGCGAAAGCGGGAGGCTTGAATGCGAAGGCCTCAGGTTCGGAGGATCCGACCTGGAGGGCCTGCTTCTCAGCCTGGGTGTCGCCCGCTACGCGATCTCAGCTGACCCCGGACTCCTCGGCGCCGAGGTGCGGTGTGACCTGGTGGTGCGCAAGGGCGCCACGGCGGAGGAGTGCGCCCCGTCCCTGGAGAACGTCCTCCGCACCGTGTACAAGCTGCCCGTCCGAATGACGTTCAAGGATGAGGAACGGGAGGTGATCGTCGCCAGGGGAGGCTACGCCCTCCGCCCGCCGCAAAACGTCGGGGACAACGGCGAGGTTCAGATCTTCGACCGTGACCTCGACCCCGGCCCGGGCCGTGCCGGAGGCGGGACCACCTCGGTCGCCGGCCTCCTCGAGGTCCTGGCGGAGACGCTGCAGTGCCCCGTGGTGAGCGAGGTGGAGCCGACTCACGCAAGAGTCAGGTATGCGGTCCACCGCGACGCCTTGCGGACCGCATACGTCGACGACGTGCTGCGTAACGTCACCGCCCAGACCGGCCTGGTCTTCACCCGCCAGACCCGAACGGTCCGGGTTCTCTACCTCAACAAGGTCGAATAGCCCGGTCGTCGCGGCGGTGTTCATCCCGACCAAGTGAAGAGGCCCGCTCGCGCGGTCGCCGGTCGACGAGGCGCGCGTTGCGGATGACGGACCTCGCCGCGAACGGCCGCCGGCAGCGCCCGGTCACCCCCTTGGGGACCCAAAGGACCCTCGACGACGCCGCACGCAGAACTACAACTCTCGCGCAAGCCGTGCCGATCCCCGGCACGGCTTATTTCTCCTGCGCCGGGAACCACGTATTGAAAATCGAAGGTGCCACCTCGAGCCGGTTTGCGAGAGGCAGGACAATGGACCTGCCGCACCGAGGGTTGTCAACTATGCCGGAGCTGGTACCCAAATGCTGAACCCGCCATAAAGCGGCGTGCGCCTCATTGACTTCCTAGGCCCCGAACAACGGCAGTATCGACTCTTCATAGCGAACCACCGAGATCGCCCTCGTGCTCGAAGTTACTTTCCATGACCCGCCGAGATCGTTGACCACGTGGTCAACGAAGGCCGCGACAAGCTCGCGGATCACCGGTACCAGCTCGAAGGTCAGGTTAACCGCCTCCTGGACCAGCGGCGCGAACGCCTCCGAGAACGTGGAATCGTCTTGCACTTTGAGGATCGAGAACCATATAGCCGCCTCCGACGAGATGAAGAATGAGTTAATGACCCTCTCCCCCGATACGAGCTCGAACTCGCCTCCGAGCACGTCGTTGCTCAACGCGTGTGCCAGCGCGTCCGCATCGTAGTGATAGGCAAATTCGCTGCGGATGCGCTCCCAAACACATCCGTCGCGAAGCTTCCGTTTCAGCTTGTTGATACCTTCCTGGATAGCGGTGTGATCGCGCAACCATGTTGACTCCTTCAGGACAGGCCCCTGGTAATAGCCCTCGAGCAGCTTCCAGCTCTGCCAAATGCGCGCGCCCAGCAGTCTAAGGAGGACCAACTGGAGCACGGCGTTGGCTTTCAATTCCAGCTCATCCGTGGGCTGTCGGTCCGCTGCCGCTTCCAGCTTGCCTAGGATGGTCAGGTCGTTCGCGAGCCCGCCAAGGAGAATCAAGAACGCTCGCTCCACCTCTGTGAGTTTGTTGAACCCTTGCAACACTCGCCCTGCTACCAGCATTTTCGATCCTTGCCCTGACGCCTGCGCTCTCACGCGTCAGATGGCCCGTACGGAGATATGAGTGAGGTCCATGACCGCATCCGTTAAGCAGTGCGACACTATCGGCGAGAATACGCCATGGAGGGTCGCCGTCTGCTTCTCCGTCAGGAGTTGGCCATCGCACAGGCCCCTGCAGTGCAGCAGCTTCGGGCTCCAGGAGCGATTGTGTCGAGCGGAAAGACACAGCGCGCTATAGAAGATGATTGAGGTACCAGGTCCGACACGGTTGATAAGGAGAGTCTGGCGCGATTCATCGTCCTGCCTCCGGCACGTCAGTCGCCCCTGGCAACCGTTTGAATGGCTTGAGGGTCGGACGGGCGCGTAATGCCCGCTCGGGTCAGCCCGCTTCGAATGTTGGTCGGGTGTCGGACCGGGCTCATTCCGGTCTCAAGAAAAGGTGGTGCCCAGGGGCGGAATTGAACCGTCGACACCGTGATTTTCAGTCACGTGCTCTACCAACTGAGCTACCTGGGCACTTCCAAGCCGAGAGAGTATGGCGGTGACACCGCTGGCTGTCAACCGCGTCGGTGCTGCGACGGACCCTGCCAAACCGCGTGAAAACGTGGGTCCGGTCTGACTCACAGCCCAGCGAGGAGCCCGTCGGGGACCTCAACGGTGCAGCGCAGCAGCGCCTGAGCGTGGGTCTTGCCCTGCGCGTCGGTGAGCAGGCTGGCGGTGCCGCCGCCGCCGAGGGAATCGTGGAGGATGAAGTTGAGGGCGAGGAGGTTGGGGACCTCGAAGCGCTCCACCGGACCGCGCGCGATGCCCGGGAGCATCCGGCCCACCGCCGCCGCCGTGAGGTTGTCGCGCAGCCAGGCGTACACCGCCTCGTTGCGCGCGACGAGGCCGACGTTCGAGGCCTCACCCTTGTCGCCGGAACGGCCGTCGGCCAGCCGCTCGAGAAGCACCTTGGCCACCCCGCACCTCCCCGCATAGCGTAGCAGGCCGCTTCGGGCGCGCTCACCTCACGCCACGGCTCCGCGGCAGGCCCTACAATGATCGGATGCAGAGCGGCGCATCCCGGGTCCCCCTCCTCGTATCGGCCGTCCTGTTGGTCACACTCCTCTTCCCCGCCCTCTTCCTCGGCTACCGGGTGGCCCCCGAGGCGAGCCTGAAGAGCTTCCCGCCGTGGCGGAGCCTCTGGGGACCGTACCCGAGCCCCTCGCCGGAGGCGGTGCGCGCCGCGACCCACCTCGGACCGCGCCTGGCGACGATCGCGAGAGACGGAACCAGTGCGGCGATCTGGGACCCGTGGATCGGCGGCGGGCGTCCGGGTTGGCTCTCCGCGCCCGAGGAGGGCGGCGCCCCGCTGCCGGTTGCGGCGGCGTTCCTCGCCCGGGTCGGCTGGACGTGGACGGCGCTGGTGGCGCTCGAGCTCGGCGCCGCCTTACTCGGGACCTGGTGGGCGCTGCGCACGATGGGCCTCGCCGAGTGGCCCGCGGCCGTCGGCGCCACCGCGTACGCGCTCTCCGGAGCTGCGGCCGGGGCCTGGCTCAGCTGGCGCGGGTCTGCGCTGGCGCTCGGCCCGCTGGCGCTCGCACTGGTCCTCGCCCCGCTTACGGGCCGCAGGCGGGTCGTGGCGTTCGCAGCCGCGCTCTTCATCCTCGCCGCAAGCGGCGGCCCGGCGGTCGCGTTCGTGGCGCTGGCGGCCGCTGCTGTGACCCTCCGTCCCGGCCCGCACGGACGAGTCCGGGCCTGGAGCGCGGCGCTGGCCGCGACCGTCATCGTTTGCGCCGTCATGCTCCCGCGGATTTGGCTCGACCGCGCCGGTTGGGAGACCGGCGCCGCCGAGACGCGGCCGCAACCGCCGCCGCCGATCGACGCCTGGAGGGACCTGGTCACGCCGTCGCTCGAACCGCAGGGGAGCGCCGCCTGGCCGGCCGGGGCGAACCTCCGCCCCGAGGCGGGCAACCCGGGTTACCTCGGTCTTGCCGTGCTGATCCTGGCGGCCGTAGGGGCCGCCCTCGCGCCGAGTCGGGAGCGCGGCCTCTGGCTCGGAGTGGCCAGCGCGAGCGCCGTCATCGCCGCCGCCCCGAGCGCCCTGCTCGCCCGGGCGGGCCTTTCCCACCGCCCATTCGGCGTGCTGGCCGTTGCCGTCGCGGCGTTGGCGGCCTATGGGGTCAGCGCGCTCATCCAGAGGGCGCCGCGGGGGTGGCCGGCCGGAGCCGTGGGGGGCGCCGCGTGGCTCCTGGTGGCCGTGTCGATGCTGCCCGGCGCCGCTCGCCGCCTGCCGTTCGCGCCGGGCAGCGAAAATGGACTCCAGGCTCCGATCCCGCACACGGTGGCAACCGGCTCGGACCGCGTGGCCGGCCTGCTCGGCACCATGCCCCCCGACGTCGGCGCGGCGTTCGGCATCGCCGACGTGCGGGCATCCTCGTTCCCCCACGAGCCTCGCTACGCGTCGTTGCTGGGAGCGGCCAGAGGCGGCGATCTGCCGGTGTCGCGGGCGCTCGACCCCGAGATCGCGCGGCTGGGGGCGCGCTACCTCCTCGAGCCGCTGCCGCTGCGGATCGTCTCCGGCGAGATCTTTTCCCGCACCGAGCCTGCCGATCTCGCCGCGGAGGGTGAACCGGGCCGCTTCCGGGCGACGGTGCCGCCAGGGGCCACCCGCCTCGGCCTGGCCACGTCCACGGAGACCGGCATGCGCGCCTGGCTGGAGTCCCCAAGCCGCTCTCTCGAACTGGAACCGGACACGGCCCTCCGCTCCGAGAGCGGCGAGTGGCGGTGGTTCGCGGTGCCCGCCGGGTTTCCATCCGGGGGCGCGACGCTCGTGCTCCAGGGGCCGGGCGGCGCCGTCCGTGCGGCCCCAGACGCGGCGTGGGACAGCTCGGGCCTGCGCCTGGTTGCCGCGGACGAGCGCGGGATCAGGCTCTGGGCGTGGGACCAGGCGAGACCGTTCGTCTTTCTCGCGACCGGCGTCCAGGCCGGGGGCCGGAAGGCGCCCGCCGATCCCAGAACGGTGACGGCCGGGGCAGCGTCCCTCCTGCGGTTCGCGGGTCTCGCCGGCCACGGAACGGTCGCGGCGTCGGTCCAGTCGTCGCGGCTGGAGGCGCGGGTGAGGTGCGACCGTGCCGCGCTCCTGGTCGCGCAGGTGAAGTACCGCCCGGCGCTTTGGCGCGCGACCGTCAACGGCGGCGTGGCCGCGACCACGCGCGTGGACGGCGTCTGGACCGCGATCGAGGTCCCCGCGGGGACCTCCCGCGTCGTGCTCGAGGCTCGCGTCCCCGTCTGGGCGTGGGCGTTTGCGGGCGGCGGCCTGGCGGTCCTCGCCCTCCTGTCGCTGCCGGGGAGGCGCTCATGAAGCTCGTCATCCAGGTCCCGGCGTGGAACGAGGCGGAAAGCCTTCCCCGCACGCTCGGCGAGCTGCCGCGCAGCGTTGCCGGCTTCGACGCGGTGGAGGTGGTGGTCGTCGACGACGGCTCCGACGACGCCTCGGCCGAGGTCGCCGCCCGCGCCGGCGCCCGGGTGGTGCGGCTCCCGATCCACCGCGGCCTCGCCCGCGCCTTCACCGCCGGCCTCGATGTCGCGCTCGCGAGCGGCGCCGACGTGATCGTGAACACCGATGCGGACGGCCAGTACGACCCGGAAGCGATCCCGCGCCTGGTGGCGCCGATCCTCGCTGGCGACGCCGACATCGTGCTCGGCGACCGCGGCATCGCGACCCTCGCGCACTTCTCCCCCGCCAAGCGCTGGCTGCAACGCCTCGGCGCCTGGGTCGTGCGGCTGCTCTCGGGCGTTCCCGTTACAGATGCCACGACCGGCTTCCGCGCCTTTTCGCGGGCCGCGGCGGCGCGCCTCAACTGCTTCACGAGCTTCACCTACACGCTCGAGACGCTGATCCAGGCCGGCCAGGCCGGGCTCGCGGTGCGCTCCGTCCCGGTTGCGACCCGCGAGGCATCGCGGCCTTCGCGCCTGTTTCGCAGCAACCTGGCGTACGTGGCGATCTCGCTGGCGACGCTCGCGCGCCTCGTCTTCATCTACAGGCCGCTGCGCATCCTCCTCTCGCTCGGGGTCCTCTGCTGGATCGCGGCGCTGGCGCTGGGCGCGAGGTTCGGGTACTTCTACGTGACCGGGGTCTCGCGGGCGGGGCACGTCCAGTCGCTGATCGCCGCCGCCGTCCTCGGCCTCACCGGCGTGCAGCTCGCGGTGCTGGGCGTGCTCGCCGATCTCACCTCGGTCAACCGGCATCTTCTCGAGGAGCTACGCGGGCGGGAGCGGGAGAGGATGTGACGGCGCGGCGGCGCGCCACATGGTGGCTGGGAGGGGCCGGCCTCGCGCTCGCGGTCGCCTTGCTCCTCGCCGCCGAGCCCCGGGAGGTCGTCGCCCTGGCCCTGAGCGCGCGCTGGCCGCAGGTGTCCCTTGCCTTCGCGTTCGCCTGCACCACCGCAACGCTCCGCGGCCTGCGCTTGCGGCTGCTCGCGGGGCGGGAGCTGCGCCTGACCCGTTCGGCCCCGGTCGCGGCGGCGGCGCAGCTCGCGAGCGTTGCCCTCCCGCTGCGCATCGGCGAGTTCGCGATGGTCCCGCTGTTGCAGGCGGCCGGGGTGCCCGGGGCGGTGCGCGGCCTCTCCGTGCTCGTGATCGCGCGCGTCCTCGACACGCTTGCGCTCCTCGCGTGGGCCGTGCTCGCCGCCGGTCTGGTCGGCGGCTCTCCCGCCGCGGCCGCCGTCACGCTGGTGATCCTCGCCGGTCTGCTGTCGCTCGGCTGGGCGGCCGGCGCGCGCGCCCTCCGCCGCCTCGCCCGGCGGTGGCGGAACCGCTCCGGCTGGCGCCGGCGGTCGCTCTCGCAGCTGCTGCGGGTGCGGCGCGAGCTCTCGCACCTCGCGCACTCGCCGCTGCGGGGAACGGCGGTCGTGGGGCTTTCCCTCGCGATCTGGGGCTCGATCTGGGGCGTGACGTGGGCCCTCGTCCGCGCGATCGGGCTCGCGTGGCCCGTCCTCCCCCTGCTGGTCGGGGTAATCGGTGCGGGCGTGGGATCGTCCCTGCCAGTCAACTTCGTCGGCAACTTCGGCAGCCAGGAAGCGGGCTGGACCGCGGCGCTCGCCGCGGTCGGCGTCGACCCGCGCGCCGCCCTGGCCGCCGGGTTCGCCTGTCACCTCTGGAACCTGGGGTTCAACCTCGTGCTCGGGCTCGCGGGGGGCGTGTGGCTGGCGGCGGTTCAGCCCGGGAGTTCCCGCAGGCCGTTCCTCGCCAGGCTCAGGAGCCTGATGAGCTCCGGCCGCGGCGCGTAGAGTGCCAGCGTGATCCGGACCCCCGCCGGCCCCGCCGTCAGCTCGCTTGCGAGCGCGTGTCCGGCGCGGCCGCCGCGAACGAGAGAGAGGATCTCGGCGTGGCTCCCGGAAAACGGGCGAAGCGGGTCCACCACCGACGCGAGGTAGGTCCCGGGCGCAAGCGTCAGCCACAGGTTCGGCCGGCGGTGGGCGGCGCCGCTGGTCAGGGCGTCGCGGAACCTCGGCGCGACCAGGTCGCGCTGCGGGGCAAGCGCCACGAGGACCGGCTCCTCGCCGGCCACGACGCCGACCCACCCCACCGTGAGGCCGATCGACGCCGCGCCCTCGGCCACGAGTCCGGCGAGCGTTTGGACCAGCTCGCCGGCACGGGCGAGGGGCGCGGCGATCTCGAACCGCACGCCCGAGACCGCTCCGACCGCGGTGCGCTGCCACGAAACGGCCGGGCCGGAGGAGCCGCGCCTCCGGTCCCCGAGGCGCCGCAACGCCGCCGGCACGAGCCACCTCGGTAGCCTGCTCACGCGGGCGGCCACAGCTCGCCCCCGGTCACCTCCCGGTCCAGCGCCGCGGTCTGCGCGTCCATCTCGCGTCCGAGCCTGTTCGCGGCCGCCTTCACGTCGCCCTCCAGGTCGGCCGGCAGCCACGGACCGCTCAGGTGCACGACGACCTTCGAGAACGGCCGGGGCAGCACCATCCGGTCCCACGTGTGCAGCAGGTGCGGGCGCCGGCTCGAAAACGTGACGGCGTAAATCGGGAGATCCAGGCGGCGGGCGAGCGTCACGACGCCGGGTTTCACCGTGCGCCACGGACCCCGCGGCCCGTCCACGGTGAGCGCGGCGAAGGGGAACCCTCCGCTCACCATCTCCTCCATCTCGTCGAGCGCCTCGCGGCCGCCGCGGGAGGAGGAGCCTCGCGCCGCCCTGACGCCGAGCCCCTCCAGGATGCCGGCGGCGAGGGCGCCGTCGTTGGACCTCGACGCCATCGCCACGCCGCCGCTGCCGAAGTAGTCCATCAGCGAGCCGATGATCCGCCCGTGCCAGAGCGCGAGGACGTAGGGGGTGCGCAGCAGCTCGCGGTTGCGCACCTCCAGGCGCACGGTCAGACGCCAGGCGCGCACCAGCAGGGCAATCCCCCTGCCGCTCACGTACCACGATCGCTCGCCCACGCGTGCATTCTGCCACGCCTCGACCCCGGCATCGCGGCGCCGCCACCCGGCGCCGTGGTACGCTTCGCCCGTGACGAGCTTGAGAATCTTTCGCCGTGTGCTGCCGTACTACCGCGAGCACCTCACGGCCACGGTGCTGGGGTGCGCCTGCGTCCTCGCGTCCGGCCCGATCGGGCTGGCCGCGCCTGGGGTCGTCAGGCGCGCCATCGACGCCCTCATCGCCGGGGCCCCGATCGCCTCGGTGTGGCGCTTCGGGGCGATGCTGGTCGGCATCGCCCTCGTTTCCGGCTTCTTCCTCTTCGCCCAGAGGCAACTGATGGTGTCCGTGTCGCGGCACCTCGAGCACCGCCTGCGCACGGACCTGTACGACCACCTGCTCCGCCTCCCTCCGGCGTTCTACATGCGGGAGCGCGTCGGCGACCTCCTGACCCGCGCGGTCAGCGACGTGGGCGCGGTCCGCATGGCGGTCGGGCCGGCGCTCATGTACGCGATCAACACCGTCACGGTCCTCGTCGTGAGCACCGTCTTGATGGCGCGCATCCACCTGCCCCTCACGCTGCTCTCGCTCGCGGTGCTCCCGCTCGTCGCGGGGGCGACCAGCTACTTCGGGTCCCGCATCCACCTGCGCTGGGGGCACACCCAGGAGGCGCTCTCGCACTACACGGCGCGCCTCCAGGAGCACCTCGTCGGCCTGCGGGTACTGCGGGCGTACAACTGCGAAGAGGCCGAGATGGCCGAGATGGCCGCGCGCAACAACGGGTACGTCACCGCCGGGGCGCGTTTGATCCGCATCTCGGCGATGTTCCACCCGTTGCTGCAGGCGCTGATCGGGCTCGCGTTCGTGGCCGTCCTCGGCGTCGGCGGCAACGCGGTCCGGCACGGGACGATCACCCTCGGCCAGTTCGTCGAGTTCAACCTCTACCTCGCCCGTTTGACCTGGCCGATGATCGCGGTCGGTTGGGTCGCCAACCTCGTGCAGCGCGGGGCGGCCTCGATGTCGCGCATCGAGGCGCTCTTCGCCGAGACGCCGCTGCCCGAGGTCGCCGCGGTCGATGAGCCGGCCGGCGCGGTCCGGGCCCCGGCAGGGCTCGAGCTGCGCGGCCTCACGTTCGCCTATCCCGGCTCGGCCGTGGATGCCGTGGCCCGCGTCTCTCTCGCGGTGCGTCCGGGCGAGCGGGTCGCGTTCGTCGGCGCCGTGGGCAGCGGCAAGTCCACGCTGCTCGCGCTCGTCCCGCGCCTGCTCGAACCCGGGCCCGGCACCGTGTTCCTCGACGGCACCGACGTGCGCGCCCTCCCGGTCGGGCGGCTGCGGCGCGAGGTCGCGCTCGTGCCCCAGGGGAGCTTCCTGTTCTCCGCCACCCTGCGGGAGAACATCGCACTCGCCTGTCCGGACGCGGACGATGAGACGATCCTCGCCGCAGCGATCGCCGCGGGGCTCGAAGAGGACTTCAAGCGACTCCCCGACGGGCTCGACACCGTGGTCGGCGAGCGCGGCGTGACGCTCTCCGGCGGCCAGCGCCAGCGCGTCGCCATCGCCCGCGCCCTGATCACCCACCCGCGCCTACTCCTGCTCGACGACTGCCTCTCGGCGGTGGACACCCAGACCGAGCGGGTCATCCTCACGGCGCTGCCGGACGCGACCCTGCTGTTCGCGACCCACCGCCTCGCCGCCGCGGAGCTGTGCGACCGCGTCTGCGTCCTCGAGCGCGGGCGCGTGCTCGAGGTGGGTACGCCGGCGGAGCTGGCGCAGCGCGGCGGCCGCTACGCGCACCTCCTCGCCCTGCAGAAGCTCGAGCAGCAGGAGAGCTGGCCGCGCGCCG
>NCBR01000052.1 GCA_002279285.1 Acidobacteria bacterium 37-71-11 | reverse complement strand
GCATGAACTTGACCTCCCCGACCGAGAACGGCGGGAAGTTGTAATGCAAAAGGAAGCGCTGGTGGCTTTCCCCCTCGAGCGCCTCGATCACCTGCACGTCGTCGGATGTGCCGAGGGTGCAGGTCACGAGCGCCTGGGTCTCGCCCCTGGTGAACAGGGCGGAGCCGTGCGTCCGGGGGAGCATGCCGACCTCGCACGTCACCTTGCGGACCTCGTCGAACGCCCTGCCGTCGAGGCGCTCACCCTTGGCGAGGATCGCGCTGCGGAACTGCTCCTTGATCATGTCGTGGAAGACGGCCTTGACCCAAGGCCCCTTCTCCGCCCGCTCCTCATCCATGAGCGAGGCGATGGCGCCCTCTTCGACCTTGTCGACCGCGTCGACCTGCTCGAACTTGCCGCGCACGCGCAGCGCAACGTCGAGCGGGCCGGCAAAGCGCTGCCGGATCCCGGCTGCGAACTCCTCCGGCCAGGGAGCGACCGGGGGCGCCAGTGTGGACTTGGGCTTACCGACCTTGTCCCTGAGGCGGCGCTGGGCGGCGATGATGTTCTTGATCTCGCGGTGGGCGAGGTCGATGGCGTCGAGGATCTGCGCCTCGGAGACGCCGCGGGCGCCCGCCTCGACCATCACCACCGCATCGTCCGTGCCGGCGACGACGATCTCGAGCGCCGCGTCCGCGCGCTGCTGGTGCGTCGGGTTGACGACGAGCCGGCCCTCGACCAGCCCCACCCGGACCGCGCCCACCGGCGTGTCGAACGGGCAGCCGGAAACCATGAGCGCCGCCGACGCGCCGTTGATCGCCAGCACGTCGGGGTCGTTGACGCCATCCGCCGAAAGCACGAACCCGATGATCTGGGTCTCGTGGGTGTAGCCCTTGGGGAACAGGGGCCGAAACGGCCGGTCGATCAACCGCGAGGTCAGGATCTCCTTCTCGGTGGGGCGTCCCTCGCGCTTGAAGAAGCCGCCGGGGATGCGGCCGCCGGCGTAGGTGCTCTCGCGATAATCCACGGTGAGCGGGAGGAAGTCCACGCCCTCCCTGGTGTCCTTGCGGAAGCACGCCGTGACCAGCACGAACGTCTCGCCGAAACGCACCAAGCAGGCCCCGTCGGCCTGCTTGGCGACCTTCCCGACTTCGAGTTCCAGTGCTCTGCCTTCGATTTCAACTCTTTCAGTGACGACCATGATGCTCCTTTGGCTGTGCGGGGGACCGGTGCTAGCGGCGCAAACCCAGCCGCTCGATCAACGCCCGGTACCTGGCGACGTCCTTACGCCGGAGGTACTCCAGCAGGCGCCGCCTCTGTCCCACCAGCATCAGAAGGCCGCGGCGGGAGTGGTGATCCTTGGCGTGAACCTTGAAATGCTCGGTGAGGTACTCGATGCGCTTTGTGATGAGAGCAACCTGCACCTCGGGCGAGCCGCTGTCCAAATCGTGACGGCGGAAATCCGAGATGATCTGCTCCTTGCTCGATACGTATTCGCGTTCGCTCATCGTCCGCTCCACATCTCCACGTTAAGCCCCCGGTGGCGAGGAGGCTTGTCACTATATCACGTCTTTGCCGGGGCCTCAACGTCTGCAAGCACCATGCGCGGGGCCACGTTGACCGTGCGGGCGCGGGCGAGGAACGCAAGGGTGACGCCCACCCCCACGAGCTCCCCGGAACGGTCGCGCACCGCCACCGGCGAGCCGGGGACGTAGTTGCCATCCGCTTCGCGCACGGCCACTTCCTGGCCGTGCATGAAGTGGTCCATCGCGGTCGGGTTGAGAGTCACCTCCGGAAACGGCAGGATGGCGGACGCGAGGGAGACGAACGCCGCGGCCTGGACCTCCTGCGGACGGTTGGCGAGCGTCTCCGCGCTCACCGCATCCTCGACGAGCCACGGTCCGATGCGGACGCGCCGGAGGGAGGCGAGATGGCCGCCGCAACCGAGCGTCTCGCCGATGTCATGCGCGAGGGAGCGCAGGTAGGTGCCGGAGGAGCACGTCACCGCAAAGCCGACGCGGTCCGGCCCCACGACCGTCAGCGCCATGCTCTGCACCGTCACCCGCTTGGGCTGCAGCGGAACCTCTTCCCCGGCACGCGCCAGCTCGTAGAACTTCCGCCCTCCGGTCTTCTTGGCGGAGTAGGGAGGCGGGAGCTGCTCGAACTCGCCAGAAAAGCGCGCGGCAAGGCCGGCGATCACGCTCTCAGAGAGCTCGGGCACGGGCCTCGCCTCGGCGAGCGGCTCGCCCTCGCGGTCGTAGGTCGTCGTGCCCCACCCGAGGCGGATCTCCCCGTGGTAGGTCTTCTCCCAGGCGAGGAGGTACTGCTGCAACCGCGTGGCCTTGCCGATACACAGGAGCAACAGGCCGGTGGCCGCCGGGTCGAGGGTGCCCGTGTGACCGATGCGGCGCTCCTTGAGCGCCCGGCGTGCCGCCTGCACGACGTCGTGGGAGGTCGGCCCGGCCGGCTTGTCCACGAGGAGGAACCCGCTGCGGGAAAAGCTCATGAGGACTCCACGACGGGGAGAGCGGCGGCGAGCAGTTCGCGCCGTGCGTCGGCGAGGCTGCCCTGGATGGTGCAGCCGGCCGCGTTGCGGTGGCCGCCGCCGCCGAACATCCGGGCCACCGATTGGACGTCGACGTCGCCGCGCGAGCGCAGTGAGACGCGCACGGCGCTGTCGGACAGGGCCTTGAGGAAGACGGCGACGCGCACGCCGTCGATGCCGCGCGGGATGTTGACGAGGTTCTCCGTATCTTCCGGGTGGGCGCCCGCACGCGCCAGCATCGCGCGGTCGCAGGCGATGACCGCCAGCCGTCCGCCGGCCAGGAGCTCGAGCGTGGAGAGAACCTCGGCGGTCAGACGCACGACGCGAACCGGGTTGTGCTCCGAAAGCGCCTCGGCGATCGCGTCCGGCTTCGCGCCGGCAGCCACCAGCTTGGCGGCAGCCTCGAACGCCCTGGGCGTGGCGTTCGAGTAGCGGAAGTCGCCGGTGTCGGTGACGAGCGCCGCGTACAGGTTGGTCGCCATGCTTCCCGTCACCGCGATGCCGGCCTTCTCGGCCATTGCCAGCACCATCTCGCCCACCGCGGGGGCGTCCTCGTCCACGACGTTGACCTCGCCGTAGAGGGCGTTCTCGAGGTGGTGGTCGATGTTGAGCAGCGGCATCAGTTCGAGGCCGGCGAACCCGGGCCGGTCGAGGCCGGGGCACTCGAGCAGGACCCCGAGGTCGAAATCGCGCTCGAACCCGGCGGGCAGTTCGTCCTGGACCCGGATCGTCTCGAGACCGGGGAGGAACGCGAGCGGCGCGGGGTGCGGGTCGCGGTTCACGATCGTGGCCGCGACGCCCAGCGCCCGGGCGAGTTCGGCGAAACCGAGCTCGGAGCCCACCGCGTCGCCGTCGGGCGCACTGTGCGAGGTGACCAGCACCCGCTTGGCGCGCTTCAGCCGCGCGAGCGCGGCGCCGGGATCGCGAGTCGCCTCACTCATCGCCGTCCCCCCCGTCGGTCCCGCCCTCGCCATCCGCCGTGTTTTGATCTTCCCGAGCCCCGAGCCCCGATCCCCGAACCCCGGCCCCCGCCTCCTGGTCGCCGGTCTCGTCACCGTCCGCCTCCGGCCGGGTGGCGGCGATCTCGTCGAGCACCCGGGCGATGCGGTCGGCGCGCTCGAAACCCAGGTCGCGCTTGAACTCGAGGTCGGGCGGGTTGTGCATCCGCAGCCGCTTCGCACTTTCGTGGCGGAGGAAGCCGCGCGCCTGGACCAGGCCGTCCGCAGCCTGGCGCACCCGCTCGTCGTCGCCGAAGACCGAGAAGAAGGCGCGGGCCAGCTTCATGTCGCCGGAGAGCTCGACCGCGGAGATCACGACGCCGGACAGGCGCGGGTCCTTCACCTCGGTGAGCAGGAGCTCCGAGAGCACCTCCCGCATCGCATGCGCCAGCCGTTCGCGGCGCACGAGGGCGTCACGCACGATTCACCTCCTACCGCACCTGGACGACGTCGATTTGCTCGTCGAGCACGACACCCGGGAAGCTCTCGTTGACCAGGTCGAGGGCGCGCGCGACGGTGCCGCGCGCCGCCTCGGCGTCGGTCGCGAGGGCGCTGATCGCGAGCCCGGCGCGCTGGTGCAGCTCCTGGTGGTCGCTCTCGACCACCAGCACCGCCAGGCGGTGCCGCATCCGCTCGACGAGCGACCGTACGTCCTGGCGCTTGTCCTTGAGCGACCGCGCCCCGGGCAAGTGCAGCTCCACCTGGGCGACGGCGACGAACAACGGCGACTTCCCGCTCATCCCCGGGTCTCCATCGCACCCCGGACCCCGGACCCCAGACCCCAGCCTCGCATCACGCCTCGCGCGCCACTTCCACGGTGCGGTACGCCTCGATGACGTCGCCCTGCTTGATGTCGTGGTACTTCTCGAGACCGATGCCGCACTCGAAGCCGTTCTTGACCTCGGAGGCGTCGTCCTTGAACCGCTTGAGCGAGGCGAGGTTGCCCTCCCAGATCAGGACGTTGTCGCGCAACAGGCGGACCTTGGCGGTCCGCAGGATCGTTCCCTCGAGCACCATGCAGCCGGCGATGGTTCCCACCTTGGAGACCTTGAACACCTCGCGGACCTCGGCCCGGCCGAGTTCCTCCTCCTTGAACGTCGGCTTGAGCATCCCGAGCATCGCCTTTTGCAGCTCGTCGGTGAGGTTGTAGATGACCGAGTAGAGGCGGACGTCCACCTTCTCGCGCTCCGCCAACTCCTTGGCCGAGCGCTCGGGGCGCACGTTGAAGCCGATGACGATCGCCTGCGACGCGGACGCGAGCAGGATGTCGTTGGCGGTGATCGCGCCGGCCGACGCGTGGATGATGTTGATCGCGACCTCGTCGGTGGAGAGTTTGGCGAGGGTGTCGCGCAGCACCTCGACCGACCCCTGCATGTCGGCCTTGAGCACGAGGTTGAGCGCCTTGACCTCGTCGGCCTTGATCTTGTCCATCAGGCCTTCGAGGGTGACCTTGCGGTTGCCCGCCATCTGATCCTCGCGTTGCTTGGCCTGACGGTGGCCGGCGACGTCGCGCGCCCGCGACTCGTCCTCGACGACCTGGAAGGTGTCGCCGGCCTCGGGGATGTCCTCGAGACCCATGATCTCGACCGCCTCGGACGGCCTGGCCACGCGCACCGGCTTGCGGGCGGTGTCCAACATCGCGCGCACGCGGCCGTAGGTCGAGCCGGCGAAGAAACTGTCGCCTTGGGCCAGTGTGCCCTGCTGCACGAGCACGGTGGCCACGACGCCGCGCCCGCGCTCCTTGCGGGCCTCCAGCACGGTGCCGCGGGCCGGCCCCTCGCGTACGGCCTTGATGTCGGCCATCTCGGCGACGAGCAGGATCACCTCGAGGAGCTCGTCGATCCCCTGGGCCTTGGTGGCCGAAACCTGCACCACCGGTGTCTCGCCGCCCCAACCCTCGAGAAGCACTTCGTGCTGGGCGAGTTCCTGCTTGACGCGCTCCGGGTTGGCGTTGGCCTTGTCGATCTTGTTGATCGCCACGATCAGAGGCACGTGGGCGGCGCGGGCGTGGTTGATCGCCTCGACCGTCTGCGGCATAACGCCGTCGTCGGCCGCCACCACCAGCACGACGAGGTCGGTGACCTTGGCGCCGCGGGCGCGCATCTGCGTGAACGCCGCGTGACCCGGGGTGTCGATGAACACGATCGGCTTGTCTTTGTGGACGATGCGCGACGCGCCGATGTGCTGCGTGATGCCGCCGGCCTCGCCCGCCGCGACGCGCGTCGAGCGGATGGCGTCGAGCAGCGAGGTCTTGCCGTGGTCCACGTGGCCCATCACCGTCACGACGGGGGGGCGGGGCTCCGGCTTGACATTCGAGTCGGCGGCTTCCTCCTGCTGGAGGTCGATCTCCTCCTCGAAGCTCACGACCATGGCCTCGATGCCCAGATCCTCGCAGATCTGCTCCGCGAGTTCCTGGGGCAGGGCCTGATTGGCGGTAACCAGGATCTTCTTGAAGATCAGGTACGCCATGAGGTCCTTGACCAGGACGTTGAGCTTCTCGGCCAGCTCCCGGACGGTAACCGCCTCCGAGAGGTAGACCGGTCCCTCGGGTTTGAGGCCGTCGCGGAACGACACCGTGACGACCCGCGCCTCGGTTGGGGCCTCCCCGCGCTCGCGCCGGGGCCGGTGCATCGGCCTCCCGCGGCCGCCCGCTGAAACCGGGGGCCGCGGCGCAGCCGTGCCTTCGGCTGCGGCCCGGACCTTGGACTCCTCGAACTTGGCCAGCAGGTCGCGGATCTCGTCGGCGTCCGCGGCCGCCTTGGCCTTGCGCGAGGACTTCCCGCGGGCCGGGGCGGCGGCCTTCTCGGCCGGCTTGGCCGCCGCGGCCTGCTTGGCCGCCATGATGCGCTGCCGCACCTCGTCGTCCGAGAGCTCGCGGAGTTGGGACTCCAGGGGCGCCTTGGCGCCCTTCTTGGCGGGCCTGGCGGTCTCGCGTACCGTCGTGGCCTTGGGTTTGGCGGCATGAGCGGCCGGCGCCGGAGCCGGTGCGGCTTCGACGGGCGTCTCGGCGGGGACCGGCTCGGCCGGTTCGGTCTTGGCCGCCTTGGCGGCCTTCGTCGTCCGCGCGGGTTTCACCGGTGTCGCGGGCGTCTCCTCGGGCGGCGCGATCGGCCCAGGGGCCGATTCTGGTGCCGCCTCGGCCTCGACCGGAGCGGCCGCGACCGCGGCATCGACGGCCGGCTCGGTCTCCTCGGCGGCGTCAGGCTCATCCACTGCCCTGACGGCCTGTTTGGCCGACGCCGGTACCGCCAGCGCCGCGAGGTTCGGGACCTCGTTGGGGAGCTCCTCGTCGAGGCCGACCCCCCGGCGTCCCGGCCGCCTGCGCTTCAAGCGCTCGACGGGCGGCGCCGGAGCTTTACGCTGCTCCTCCGCGCTCGCGGCCGCCTGACGCACGATCACCTCGCGCGGCCGCCGGACGAGCGTCTGTCCGGTGATGATGTCGCGCACCGTCGACAGGTCGAGGGTGTTCTCCGCAGTGGTGACGTCCACGCCGATGGAGCGCAGCTTGAAGAGCAGCTCCTCGACCGAAACGCCCATCTGCTGGGCCAAATCGCCGACACGGAACACCTGCGGCATGCTCTACTCCTCGGGGCCCGCGGGGGCTTGCGCCGCGAGCGCCGTCTTCGCCGCTGCGATCAGTTTGGCAGCGGAATGAGGCCCGATTCCTGGGATTTCCATCAGTTTCTCGGGGTCGGCGGCGGCGAGCGCGCCGGCATGGGAAAACCCGTGCTCCAGCAACCGCTCGCGCATCTTGTCGCTGATCCCGGACAGGTCCTCGAGCGGCAGGTGGGTGTCGTAGTCGATCGCCGAGGCCGGCTCGGCGTCCGCCGCGACGTCGTCCGCAACCCCCTCGACCTGGCGGAGCATGGCGGCCAGCGCCGCCGCAACCTCGTCCTTGACGGCTTCCTCGCTCTTGATTTCGATGCGGCACCCGAGCAGGCGGGAGGCGAGGCGCACGTTCTGGCCGCGCTTGCCGATCGCGAGGGAAAGCTGCTCGTCGGACACGATCACGTCGAGCACCGTCTCGTTTCGTTCGTGCACCAGGGGCTCGCCGTGCTCGTCCTGAGCGGGTTTTCCGTCGGTGTCGGTGATCGGGATTCTCGTCGACTGTTCGCGCAGCGCCACGCGGTTGATCTTCGCGGGGGCCAGCGCGCTCTGGGCAAACGTCACGATGTCCTGGTTGTACGGGATGATGTCGACCTTCTCTCCCTTGAGTTCGCGCATGATCGCCTGCACGCGCGACCCCTTCATGCCGACGCAGGCGCCGACCGGGTCCACGTCGCGGTCGCGGGACGCGACGGCGACCTTGGCGCGCTCGCCGGGTTCGCGGACGCACCCCTTGACGATGACGGTGCCGTCGTAGATCTCCGGCACCTCCATCTCGAGCAGCTTGATGAGCAGCTGGGGCGCGGTACGGGAGAGGACGACCTGCGGCTTGTTGGCGTCCTTGGTGACATCCACGATCACCGCCCGGATCCGGTCGCCCTGGCTGTAGCGCTCGTGCCGCACCTGGTGCTGGCGGGTGACCACACCCTCGGTGCGCCCGAGCTCGATCACGATGTCGCCGCGCTCGAAGCGCTTGACGATCCCGTTGACGAGCTCGCCCTGCTTTCCGATGTACTCGTTGTAGATGTTGTCGCGCTCGGCCTCGCGCACGCGCTGGAAGAGCATCTGGCGGGCGGCCTGTGCGGCGATGCGGCCGAGAGAGGCCGTGTCCAACTCGCCGAGGACGATCTCACCGCCGACCTCGATGCCGGGTTCGATCTCGCGCGCCTCTTCGAGAAGCATCTCCGAGGTTGGGTCGGTGACCTCCTCCGCGGTGGCCACCACAGTCCGCACCCGGAACGACGACATCTCGCCCGTCTCCAGGTCGATGTGGGTGCGGACGCCGCGCTCGCGGTAGTGCTTTCTCGCCGCCTGCGAGATTGCATCCTCGAGCGCCGCGACCAGCCGCTCCGGTTCGATCTCCCGCTCGTGGGAGACCTGGCGGATCAGGTTGCCGAGTTCCATCTTCATCGCCTACATCCTTCCCCGGGACTTCGCTCGCTTGAGGCTCTCATCGAGGTCCGGCGCGAGGCGGGTCTCGAAGACCTTGCCCTCGGGCAGCTCGCGGATGGCCCCGGAGCGGTCGCGCACGCGGATCACGCCGTCGGTGCGCCTCTCCAGGAACCCGTCGACGACCCGGGGCGCGGGCCACGCCGGGCACATCCGCACCCGCACCGCGCATCCCTCGAATCGAGTGAAATCCTTTTCGTTATAGAGTTTGCGGTCAATTCCAGGCGACGATACCTCGAGGGTGAACGCAGCCGGAAACGGGTCGTGCGCATCGAGGAGCACGCTCGCCTGGCGGGAGACCGACTCGCAGTCGGCGAGCGTCACGCCGCCCTCCGTGCGGTCGAGGAGCAGGCGGACGACCGGCTTTCGGGCCGTACCGGCCACCTCGACGGCCAACAGCTCGACCCCCTCGCTCGCGGCGAGGCGGCCCAGCCGTGTCAGGAGATCATCGGAAAGACGCGTCATTATCCCCTTCGCTCCCGAAAAAAAAGTGGGACCGGAGTCCCACTTTCTTATCGAAAGCAGCAACCGCCCTCTTATACACCCCTTTTTTGTCCATTTCAAGCGCACGGATGCGGTGGTGCGGGCCCGGCGGAGGTGACCCCGACCGCGGCGGCGGGGCCGCGCGCCACGGGTGCCGATCGGAGGGAGGGTTCGCCGCCCGCCAGCGTTTGTGGTTGCCTGAGAGGGGGTGGTACTGTAATCGCCGTGTCAGGAACGTTGGTGGTAGCCGGGAACCCTGACAAAGGGGGATCGCGATGAGGAAGCCCAAGATCACGGTGATCGGTGCCGGCAACGTCGGCGCCACCACCGCCCAACGGCTCGCCGAAGGGCATCTGGGTGACATCGTCCTCGTCGACGTCGTTGACGGGGTGCCGCAGGGGAAGGCGCTCGACCTCTACCAGGCGGCGCCGGTCGTGCATCACGACGGCCTGCTCGTCGGCACCAACGACTACGACGCCACCGAGGGTTCCGACATCGTCGTCATGACCGCCGGTCTGGCACGCAAGCCCGGGATGAGCCGCGACGACCTGCAGGATGCGAACGCCAAGGTCGTCGCCGAGTGCATCTCGCGTGCGGTGCGCAAGTCGCGCGACTCGATCATTATCATGGTGACGAACCCGCTCGACGTGATGTGCGAGGTCGCGCGGCGGGTGTCTGAGTTCCCGCGCGAGCGCGTGATCGGGATGGCCGGCATCCTCGACACCGCGCGGATGCGGGCGTTCATCGCGATGGAACTCGGAGTCTCGACCGAGAGCGTGTTCGCGCTCGTGCTCGGCGGCCACGGCGACAGCATGGTGCCGATGTCGCGCTACACCACGGTGAGCGGCGTGCCGCTGCCGGAGCTGTTGCCGAAGGAACGCATCGACGCGATCGTGCAACGCACCGCCCAGGGCGGCGGCGAGATCGTCAAGCTCCTGAAGACCGGGTCGGCGTACTACGCGCCGGCCGCCGGCGTGTACGAGATGGTGGACGCCATCGTCAGAGACCGCAAGAAGATCCTGCCCTGCGCCGTGTACCTGCAGGGGGAGTTCGGTCTGAAAGATGTGTACGTTGGCGTCCCGGCCAAGCTCGGCGCCAGGGGCATGGAGGGCGTGTTCGAGCTGAAGCTTACCGCCGAGGAAAAGGCGCTGCTGCACAAGAGCGCCGGCGACGTGGCAGCGCAGTCGGCCAAGTTGCCGGCTGACCTCGGAAAGGCATGAACGGCAGGATCCAAGCGACCGCAAGGCCCGGGGATGGGACGGATCCGGTGTCCGCTCCCCGCCTCGCACCCGTGGCAGGCAAGGGCGGACAGCCCAGGAAGGGAGGAACATCATGCTGAAGAAGATCGGTCTGATCGGCGGAGGTTTCATCGGCGGAGTGCTCGCCCAGGAGATCGCGCAGCGCGGACTGGCGCGCGAGGTGGGGTTGACGGACCCGGCTCCGATGCCCAACCCGGCTGATTCCCCGGAGCGGCAGGAGGTGGTCAAGAAGCAGTCGGTCTCGATCGGCAAGACCCTCGACATCGCCGAGGGGCTGCCGACCATCCGCCACGACATCAAGCTCGTCGGGTCGAAGGACTACTCGGCGCTGGCAGGCTCGGAGCTCGTCATCAACACCGCGGGCGTGCCGCGCAAGGCGCGTCCCGACGGCACCTTCCCCAGCCGGGAAGAGCTCCTCGCCATCAACCTCAAGGTCACCCTCGAGGTCGCCAAAGGGATCAAGCAGTACTGCCCCGACGCGATGATCATCTCGATCGCCAACCCGCTCGACGCCATCGTCTTCACCCTCGACAAGCGCCTGGCCCCGCCGAAGAACAAGCTGTTCGGCATGGCCGGCGTGCTCGACTCCGGGCGGTACTGCTACTTCGTCGCCGAGGCGGCGAAGGTCTCGGTCGAGAACGTCAACGCGCTCGTGCTCGGCGGCCACGGCGACGACATGGTGCCGGTGCGCAGCTCCTGCCAGATCGCCGGCATCCCGGTCGGCAAGTTCCTCGACGCGGACACCCTGGCCAAGATCGAGGCGCGCACCCGCAAGGCCGGCGGCGAGGTCGTCGGGCTGCTCGGCTTCGGCTCCGCGTTCGTGTCGCCCGCGTGGTCGGCGCTCGAGATGGCCGAGGCGGTGATCTTCGACAAGCGCAAGATCATCCCCGTGTGCGCCAAGCTCGACGGCGAGTACGGCGTCAAGGGGCTGTTCGTCGGCGTGCCCTGCATCGTCGGCCGCAACGGCATCGAGAAGATCATCGAGCTCGACCTCACCGACGAGGAGAAGGCCGCGTTCACCAAGTCGGTCGCCGGCGTCGGCAAGACCTGCAAGGAAGCCGAGGAGATGCTGAAGACGATGTAGAGACCGTGGTTCGTGGATCGTGGGTCGAGAAGGCGAAGGTCCACGGTCCATCGTGGGTCGAGAAGGCGAAGGTCCACGGTCCGGGGTCCGGAGAAGCAAGAAGGTTGGGAAGGGCGGGGCTTGGCTCCGCCCTTCCTTTTAGCTTAGCCCGAAGTTCCGCGGCGTGGTGTGAGGAAGGTGTTGGAGTTCTTGGAGATCGGGGAGTTCAACGGTGTGCGTACATGGGAACGGTCTCGAGCAGCTCAAAGGCACGGCGCTGGAGTGTGGTTGGCTGGGTGAGCTGGTCGAACGTCGGCGCTGACGGCTGCGATGTGAGGCGACAGGTGTTCCGGCAGAGCGTGGCGAGGTCGGCGAGCAGACTTGCGAAGCTATGGAGCGGGAGATCCTCTGCATCGACACGGAGCACTTTCTTCCGGCGCGCATGCGCCGAGGGCTGCGCCGGCGCCACAGGATCCCGGCGGTCGCGGTCATTCGCCAGCTCTTCGTCGGCGAACAGCAGCGGCGCCAGTGCCTGCCGCATGTGCCACTCGACGTAGTACGCCAGCATGCAGATCAGCAAGTGGCCACGGATGCGGTCCTCCAAGCGCAAGTAGATCGGTCGCACCCGCAGGTCCATCCCTTTGAGGCAGCGAAACGCACGCTCGACCGTGGTCAAGCGCTTATACCCACGCACCACATCGGCAGCCTCCAGGCGTTCCTTGGGCTCGCTCGTGCGGATCACATAGATCCCGTCCAGCGCCGCCTCCTCCTCGATCGCCTCCAGCCGCCGCGTCCAACTCAACCGCCCGTCGCGGATCTCGATTTCAAAGTGCTTGGCCACCTTGTAGTGGTTGATCGCACGCCCCACCTTCACGCCCAGCTCGGCGTCAGACAGCGGCGTGCGCGTCCGCCGCGCCGCCGCGCGTGCGATCGCCTCCAGCTCCTTGTCCGTCGCGGCCAGAAGCTCATCGCGCGTCCGCCGGCGATCCTGCGCCAGCAATGGGTTGAAACACACGATCAGACGCTCACCGGGATACTCCGACGAGGCAATCTCCGCCAGATTGCGCTCGTCGAACAACGACATCTGGATCGCCCCAGACTCCACCAACGCCCGGATCGCCGGCCCTCGCAACGCCGAGATCCACCCCACCCCGGGGTGCTCTCGCAGAACGTTGATCTGTGTCTTCGTCAGCATCCCCCGGTCGCCCACCAGCACCACTCGCGAGAGTCCAAATCGCTCCTGTAACCGCTCCACCTGCGCCGGCACCGTCTTCGGATCGCCGGTGTTGCCCGCACACACCTCCACCGCAATCGGACGGCCCTCCCGATCCGCCAGCATCCCGTACACGATGCACGGCAGCTTCTCCCCGTCCCGGTTGTGCCCACGCCGCGCCAGTGTGCATGTCCTCCCCTCGTACGAACTCGACGAGACGTCGTACAGCGCCACCTCGCCGTCGCCGAGATGCCGGCGCGCCAACGTCGCCTGAATCTTCTCCTGCCGCTTAATCAGCCACTCCAGCGCCTGGTACAGCTCGTCGACATCCGCCCCGTCCACCGACAACTCGTCGCCCAGCGTGCTGGTCGTCCACGTCCTTGTCGTCGCCAGCTTCGAACCGGGATGCAGCAACCGCTCGGCGATCATCGCCTCGATCAGATCGCGCTCTCGGCAGCGCACCGGGCTCAACAGACGCGCCATCCCGAGCCGGCGCATGGTGGCGAGCACCGCCTGGGCGTGGCCGTGCGGCAGCGACCGCTCGATGGTGAACACCGACTCCGGTGCCACCAGAGACTCGCCGCGCAACACGCGGCGCAACGCCTCGATCTGCTCAGGCGCCCAGTCCGAGAGATTCGCGAGGGTGCGCTTGCGGATGCGCGTGCCTTCTCGGGTCGCGACCCGGAGCAAGATCGCCGGCCGTGAGGTGCGGTTGGGGACGATGTCGATGTACATGGTAACAATGTAATGCTCAAGACATCGTCTGTCAATAGCATCACTCATAACTACATGGGTACTCATTTCAAACCACAAACAACCCCAAGACTCTCACAAACCTCGCTTTACACCCCGCCAACCGACACCATACCGTGGGAACTTCGGGCTAACCCGCCTGGCCGGGATCCACCGCTACCTGTACGAGATGTACCGCAGGCCAGAGGACCTCAGCCGGTGCGAGGCCCTCGTCGCGCGGGCGGTCGAGCTG
>NCBR01000233.1 GCA_002279285.1 Acidobacteria bacterium 37-71-11 | reverse complement strand
GCATCGGGGTCGGAGTACGCGGCGGATTCGACGCCGGTCAGGCCGAGCATGAGCCGGGAGACGACGGCGTCGCGACGGTGGAGGAGGAGCACGGGGATGCCGTGCTGGAGGGCGGTCGCCACTTCGACGCCGACGCCGTGCGACGGGGTGGAAACCTCGGCGACCAGAGCGTCGCAACTCATCACCCACGCCAGGTCCCGTTGCGCGACCTCGGCGTCGGTGGCCTCACCCTCGACCTCGCGGCCGCGGGGGTCGGCGACGTGACGGGTCGGGACCTCGTGGCCCTCCCCCTCGATGGACGCGAGCAGGGCCCGGATCGCTCCGAGGTCGCGGGCGCCGTTGGTCATCGCTGCGGCCAGGTACACGCGCATGCGGCGGAGTGTACAACGCGCTGCTAGACTCTGGGCGTGGCGCAGCGTCCCGTTCTCATCGCGATCGACGGCCCGGCGGGCGCCGGCAAGTCCGCGACGGCGCGCGAGGTGGCGGTGCGGCTCGGGTTGCCGTACCTGGACACCGGCGCCATGTACCGTGCCGTCGCGCTGCTGGCGGCCCGCGCCGGGCTCGGTGCGGAGCTGGACGCCGCCGGCCGGGAGGCGGTGGTCGAGCTGGCCCGTCGCCTCGACGTGCGGTTCCTGGGGGATCCCCGCAACTTGCGGGTCGCGGTGGAGGGGGAGGACGTGACCGGGGCGTTGCGCGCCCCGGAGGTCTCCCGCATGGCCTCCGTCGTCTCCGCGATCCCCGAGGTCCGGCGCGAGATGGTGCGGCGCCAGCGCGAGCTGGCGGCGCTCGCAGGCGGGGTCGTCGAGGGCCGCGACATCGGCACCGTGGTGTTCCCCGACGCCACCCTCAAGGTCTTCCTGACCGCCGCCCCCGAGGTGCGCGCGCAGCGGCGGTTCGACGAGCTGAGCGCGCGTGGGGTCGTGGCGCGATGGGAGAGCGTGGCCGCCGAGCAGCGGGAGCGCGACCTGCGCGACTCAACGCGCCCGGACTCGCCTTTGAAGCCGGCGGACGGGGCGGTGATCGTGGACAGCAGCCGGCTTTCGCTGGCGGAGGTGGTGGACGCCGTCGTCGCCCTGCTGCCCCCAACCCCTTGACACCCCAAGCGTGTGGCTCGTATAGTTTGCCGTTTGTAAAACAAGCAGTTAGATGTCCCGCCCGGGGCATCTCGAGGAGGCCAAGTGGTTGACAGCCCGGACAACAATCAGCACAACACCCCTGCCGGAAAGGAGGAGAGCAAGAGCCCCGTCACCCGCAACCAGATGCGCGAGCTCGTCGAGGAATCCTTCCAGCATCTGCGCGAGGGCGATGTCGTGCGCGGCACCATCGTCGCGTTCAACGACAACGACGTCGTCGTGGACATCGGGTTCAAGTCCGAGGGGATCATCCCCCGCTCCGAGTTCACCGACCGAGAGGGCAAACTGACGGTCAAAGCCGGGGACGAAGTGGACGTCCTGGTCGAGCGCTTCGACGAGATGCTCGGTGAGATCAGGCTCTCCCGCGAGCGCGCGGCTAAAATGCGGGTGTGGGAGGTGCTGGAGACGGCCTACCGCGACAGCTCTCCGGTGCGCGGCAAGGTGGTCGAGCGGGTCAAGGGCGGCCTCGCGGTCGACATCGGTGTGCGCGCGTTCCTCCCGGGCTCCCTCGTGGACCTGCGTCCGACGCGGCGCCTCGAGGACTACGTCGGCGAGGAAGTCGAGGCCAAGATCATCAACTTCGACCGCCGCCGCGCCAACGTCGTGCTCTCGCGCAAGGTCATGCTCGAGGCGCAGATCTCGACCCTCAAGGACGAGACGCTGACGCATCTCGAGGAGGGCACGATCGTCACCGGCACGGTCAAGAACATCACCGACTACGGCGTGTTCATCGACCTGGGCGGCATCGACGGCCTCCTCCACGTGACCGACATCTCCTGGGGCCGCGTGGGCCATCCCAGCGAGTACTTCAAGGTCGGCGACGAAGTCAAGGTCGTGGTGCTGCGCATCGACAAGGACAAGGAGCGCGTCTCCCTCGGCTACCGGCAACGGTTCGAGGATCCCTGGACGCACGTCGAGGGCCGCTATCCGGTCGGCAAGAAGGTCACGGGCAAGGTCACGAACGTGGTGGACTACGGCGCCTTCGTCGAGCTCGAGGAGGGGGTCGAGGGCCTTATCCACGTGTCCGAGATGTCATGGACCAAGAAGGTCAAGAACCCCAAGAGCCTTCTCCACTCGGCCCAGGAGGTCGAGGTCGTCATCACCGAGGTGGACATCGAGAAGCGCAGGCTGTCGCTGTCGCTGCGCCAGGCGGAGCCCAACCCCTGGGAGGAGTTCGCCACGCGGGTCCGCGTCGGGAGCAAGGTCAAGGGCGTGGTGCGCAACCTCACGGAGTTCGGCGCGTTCGTCGAGCTCGAGCCCGGCGTGGACGGCCTCGTCCACGTGTCGGACATGGCCTGGACCCGCCGCCTGACGCACCCGTCCGAGGTGGTGCAGAAGGGCCAGGAGATCGAGGCGATGATCATCGCCATGGACATCCCCAACCAGCGCATCTCGCTCTCCATCAAGGAGCTGATGCCGAACGAGTGGGACGAGTTCGCGACCGCCCACCAGGTCGGGGACGAGGTCGAAGGGTTCGTCACCAACGTGACGGACTTCGGTCTGTTCGTCGAGCTTGCCCCCGGGGTCGAAGGCCTGTGCCACATCTCCGAGGTGGAGCGCCGCGGCACCCAGCCGCTCGTCGGGACGTTCGAGCGCGGGCAACGCGTCCGCACGCGCCTGATCCGGATCGATTGGAACGAGAAGCGGATCGGCCTCTCGCTGCGCGGCATCCCGCAGCCCGAGCCGGGCGAGAAGGCTCCGGTGGTCGAGCAGGAAGCGGAGGAAATCGCCCTCGAACAAGTGCCTGAGCAGGTGGACCAGGCGGAAGCCCAGCCGGCCGAATCCGCCGCACCGGCCGAGGAGGCACCCGCCGCGGGCGAGGCCGCACCCGAAGTACCCGACACAGAGGAGCCGCACGAGAGCTGAGCGCCGTCGCCCCGCAAGCGGAGGAGGGTTCGAGAATGACAAAGGCCGACATTATCAAGGTACTCGCGGATCAAGTTGGGTTGACGCGCCGGGAGGCGGCGGAGGTGCTCGGCGTGGTGCTCAACGGCGTCGTCGAGGCGATCCGCGACGGCGAGAAGGTCGAGCTCCGGGGCTTCGGCTCGTTCCGGACCCGCAAGCGCCAGGCGCGCGCCGGGCGCAACCCGCGCACCGGCGCCCAGGTCCATGTCCCGCCCAAGGTCGTGCCGTACTTCAAGCCCGGCAAGCAGCTGCGCGAGATCCTCGGCGGCAAGTGAGGGGCGGTTGCAGCACATCTTCGCCCCGTGGCGGTTTGCCTACGTGTCCCACACCGATTCGACCGGAGCGTGCGTGTTGTGCGAGGCCGCCAGCGGCGGCGTCGAGACGCTGACGCTCGCCGCGGATGGGCGGGCGTTCGCGCTGCTGAACCGGTATCCGTACACCTCGGGGCACACGATGGTGGCGCCGCTCGCGCACGTCAGCGAGTTTTCCGACCTCGACGCGGCCACGCTCGCGGACCTCATGCGCCTCGCCCAGCGCGTCGTGCGGGCGATCGAGGCGACGTACCACCCGCACGGCTTCAACGTCGGGTTCAACCTGGGGGAGGCCGCGGGCGCCGGGATCGCCGACCACCTGCACCTGCACGTCGTGCCGCGCTGGCGCGGCGACACGAGCTTCATCACGGTCAACGCCGACCTCCGGGTCGTTCCCGAGGACCTCGGCGAGACCTGCGCCAAGCTGCGGCGGGCGCTCGGGACCCCCGATGCCTGAGCGGCGCGACGGCGGCGCGGCGGCTTTTCCGCTCCCGGTGCTCATGGTCCTCGCCTGGCTCGTGCCCGGCCTCGGGCACATGCTCCTAGGGCGCCGGTCGCGCGCCGCCGTATTCTTCGTCGTGGTCATGATCGCGTTTCTCCTCGGGATCGCGCTCGACGGCGAGCTGATCCTGCCGCACGCCGGCGATCCGCTCTCCTACCTCGCGGCGATCGCGAGCGTCGGCAACGGCGTGCTCTTCTTCGTGGCGCACGCCGTCGGGCTGGGGCAGGGTGTCGTGACGTCGCCCGCGTACGAGTTCGGCAACACCTTCCTGCTCACCGCCGGGATGATGAACCTGCTTCTCGTCCTCGACGTCCATGACATCGGCACCGGGAAGAAGGACTGGTGATGGTCGA
>NCBR01000051.1 GCA_002279285.1 Acidobacteria bacterium 37-71-11 | reverse complement strand
GATCTGGCCAGCTCGGTCGCACGCGCAGGCGGGTCGGAGGGCGGCGCTCGATGCGCCGCCCGAGCGACCACGGCCGCAGCCCGCGGGGCAAAACAAGACGGCCTCACGCAGTGAAGAAAGAGACCAGCCACCCGCGAGACCGGCAGGCAAGAGACCCTCGCGGAGGGGAGAGAAAGGCCGGGGCGCCGCGGTTCTACGGCGCTCCGATCCGCGACCGCACCAGGTTCTCGACGCCGCCGGCGATCACCAGCGACTGCGGCACCGACCCGAGCGCCGGGAAGGCGAAGCTTTCCCCGCGGTAGGTCAGCGTCGAGGAGGCGAAGTCGATCGCCACCTCGTCGCCCGGCAGGACCGTCCGCCCTCCGGCCGCGATCTCTGCGGCGAAGAGTTCCTTGAGCCGCCGCACGAACGCCGGCGCCGCGATGCACACCAACCCGTTGTTGAAGGCGTTGCGCAGGTAGGTTTGCGAGAACGAGCCCGCGACCACGAGCGGGATCCCCTTGGCCTGGAGCGCGGTGACGGCCTGCTCGCGCGACGAGCCGGTGCCGAAGTTCCAACCCCCGGCCACGATGTCGCCGCCGGCGGCGCGGGCGGCAAAGCTGGGGTCGTAGTTCTCCATCACCACCCTCGCCATCGTCTCCCGCGTCACGTCCTCGCGGTACGTGTAGTCCTTGCCGTAGATCCCGTCGGTGTTGAGGTTGTCCTGCGGCAGGAAGGCGAGGCGGCCGGCGAGCCGGGCGGGGAACCCCGGGAGGATCTCGACCTTCTCCGCGCGCGGCGCCGGCGCGGCGAGCTCGGTCCAGCGCCTGGCCGGGGTCGTGGGCTGCCACGGCTGCGGGGCGGTGATGAACCCGGCGGCCGCCGAGGCCGCGACCACCGCCGGGCTGGCGAGATAGCAGGTGGCGTCGCGGGAGCCCATCCTTCCCTTGAAGTTGCGGTTGGTGGCGGAGATCCCGACCTCGCCGGGCTCGAGCAGGCCCGTGCCGAGGCCGATGCAGGCGCCGCACCCCGGAGGGAGGGCGATCGCCCCGGCGTCGAGGAGTGTCTGCCACACCCCGGACGCCTGCGCGTCCTCCTGGATCTCGCGGCTGGCGGCCGCGAGGTAGAGCGTGACCGTGGGCGCGACCTTCCTGCCGCCGAGCACCGCGGCCGCGGCGGCGAGGTCCTCGCGCCGCGAGTTCACGCAGGAGAGCAGGTACGCCCTGTCGATCCTGACCTTCTCGGGCGTGACCTCGGCGAGCGGGCGCGTCGCGAAGACGGTGTCGGGGCCGGCGACGCGCGGCGTGACCTCGGCGAGGTCGAGCTCGATGCGCGCGGCGTACGCCGCGTCCGGGTCGGGCCCGGGCGGGTTCGCCGCCCATCTCGTGAGGTCACGGGCGGCGATGCGCTCGATGCCCCGGGCGGTGAGGTGCTGCCGGCGGGTGTTCAGCCAGGTGAGGGTGGCCTCGTCCACCGGGAACCAGCCGACGAGCGCGCCCCACTCGGTCGACATGTTGGCGATCGTCATCCTCGCATCCATCGACAGAGCCGCGACGCCGTCGCCGGCAAACTCGAGCGCGGCGTTGAGCACCTCCTCGTGGTTGTAGAGGCCGCACAGGGTGATGATCACGTCCTTGCCGGTGACGCCGGGACGCAGGCGGCCGTGCAGCACCACCTGAACCGTGCGCGGGACCGACCACCAGAACGTCCCCGTGGCCCAGATCGCGGCGGCGTCGGTGCGCACGACCGGCGTGCCGATCGCGCCGAGGGCGCCGTACATGTTCGAGTGCGAGTCGGAGGCGACCACGAACGAACCGGGGACGACGTACCCCTGCTCGCACATGATCTGGTGCCCGATCCCGGCGCCGGCGGGGTGGAAGTCGATCCCGTGCTCCCGGGCGAACGCCTCGATGGCGCGGTACTTGGCGAGGTTCGCCTCGGAGCGGTTCTGGATGTCGTGGTCGAGGGTGAACACCGGCTGGGCGGGGTCCGCGATGCGCGTCGCGCCGATCCCTACGAACTTCGCCATCACCGCCGAGGTGTTGTCGTGCGTCATCACGTGGTGGGGGCGGACCGAAAGGAAGTCCCCGGCCGCGAGCGGGCGGTTTGGGCCCTCCGCCATGTGCGCCTGCGCGATCTTCTCGACCACGGTCTGTCTCATACCCACTTCCCCCCGTTCAAGGTGTAGGGGCGGGGTTTGTCCCCGCCCGCGGATGGGCGGCTGGAACGGCCGCCCTATCTTGCCTCGTCCGCTCGCAACATCTCCATCAGCTCGGTCACGGAGCCGAGTGTCTCCAGGTTCCACACCGCGTCCTTGACGCGCGCGCCCCCGGCGCTCGAGAGCACCGGCTCCACGAGGGCGTCGAACTTCTCCTCGATCTCGCCGTCGGAGAGCGGGTTGCGCGGGTCCCCCTTGGGGTAGTCGAGCTGGGTGTCGAACGTGCGGCCGTCGGTCGTGGTGATCGCGACGATCACCCGTTGCAGCGCCGGGAACAACTTCTCGATCTCGGGGTCGGCGGTCACCTTGACCTTGCGCAGCTGCGCGCGGATGGCCGGGTCCATGATCTTCGCGTCGGTGAACTGCGCCGGCGTGACGTTGCGGTCCACGATCGCCGCCGCGATCACGTACGGCAGCGAGTGGTCGGCGGTCTCCTTGCTGCGCGGGTCGTACTTGGAGGGGTCGGCGAGGATGTCGGCGGCGCGGTGCAGGGAGCGGATGTGCACCGCGGCGATCTCCTCGGGCTTGAGGTCGTGGCCCTTGACGATCGCGAGCACCGCCGAGATCGGCGCGTGGGTGAGCGCCTCGGTGGGGAACGCCTTCATCCCGCACTTCGTGATCCGCCACGACTCCCCGAGTCCGTTGGTGAGAACGTCGAGCCTCCACTCCGGGCCGAAACAGTGGACGAGGCCCTCCTTGCCGTCGATGACGTGCTCGGGGCCGGTGTAGCCGCGCTCGGCGAGGAGCGCCGCGAAGACGCCGGCCTGGGTCGCCATCGGGTCGACGGTGTTCTTCATCATGGTGAGCTTGCCCGCCGTGACCGCGCCGAGGGTGCAGCGGCCCGATGCCGCGATGCCGATCGCGTGCTGGATCTTCTCCCAGGGGAGGCCGAGCGCGCGCCCGGCCACGATCGGCGACACGAACGCCGTGAGCGTGGCGTGGTGCCAGCCCCGCTCGCGGATCCCGGGGAACGCCGCTTCGCACATGCGTTGCTCGAACTCGTGGCCGATGCAGACGCCGACCGCGAGCTCGCGGCCGCCGCTCCCCGCGCGCTCGCACCCCGCGATTGCCGCCGGGATGATGTCCGACGGGTGCGCGGGGTCCTGCTTCCAGTAGATATCGTTGTAGTCCATCACCCGGACCATGAGCGCGTTCAAGAACGCGGCGGAGACGACGTCGAGCTTGCGGCCGCTTCCGATCACCGTGCCTGGGCCCGCGCCGGCGATCTCGTCGAAGGTGGCGATCGCGATCTTCACGTCGTGCTGGAGGTAGCCTCCGAGCGCGCACCCCAGCGAGTCGAGCAGGAAGCGCTTGGCCTCGCGCACCGCCTCGGGCGGCAGGTCCTCGAAGCGCACGCCGGCGGCCCAGCGCGCCATCGTCGCGGTGATCGTCCCCTTGCCTGTGGTCGTCGTGTCCGTCATCTCGATCCCCTCACCGGACCCGGCGGTGGGTCGGGTGGGGGACGGACCCCGGACCCCGGACCCCGGATCCCGGTCCTCAAGCCATATTCTTGAACGGCAGGAAGCTCATGAAGTCGGCGTGGTGCACGATCGTCGCCTCGGTGGAGCGCCGGATCAGGTTCCCCTCGTCGGCGTGGGCGGCGATGACGTGGCAGACCCGATCCGGCACGCCGGCCTCGACCGCCAGCGCCACGCCGCTGAACGGGTGCCGCAGGTACGACCCGCGCTGGCTCTGCCGCACCTTGCCGTCCGCCTTCTCGTACTCGAGGAGCTTGCCGACGTCGGCGAGGATCGCGCCGGCGACGACGGTGTCCATGTCCACGTTGAGCGCGTGCCCCATGAACTCGGTCATCGCCTCGGCCGCCCGGCGCGCGATGTGCACGACGCAGCGCTTGTGCTGCATGAACGTCACCGGGCAATTCGGCACCAGCAGGGTGAACGGGATCTCCTCGAGGTCCTCGGGAGTGAGCGGCGACAGCTCGAACGCCTTGACCCAGGCGCCGGTGACCTGCTCGCGCAGGCCGGCGTCGGAGATCCACTCGAGCTCGGGCCAGAGCTTCTTGACGGCATCGCGCATCGCGGCGCCCTCCCGGGAGCGAAATTACCACGGCTCGGAACCGGACGCTCAGGGTGGGCCGGCTCCTTCCGCTACACTGAATGAGGAAACCGCCATGCGCTCGACGCCGACACCCCGCCTTTGCCTTGCGGCCGCGCTCCTCGTGCTGGCGGCCGGGGCGGCGGGCGCCCAGACGTTCACCACCACGGTTGCGGCGCCGGACGGCACGCTCCTGGCCACCGACGTGTACTTTCCGATCGGCGCCGGGTGGGGGCCGTGGCCGGTGATCCTGCAGCGCACCCCGTACGGGAAGCAGGCCTACACGGTCCAGAGAGCCTGCCAGCTCTTCAACCTCTGGGGGTACGCGTGCGTCGGCCAGGACGAGCGCGGCTGCCACGACTCCGGAGGCGTGTATACCGGGTACGTCAACGAGGGCGGCGACGGGCGGGCGACGCTCGACTGGATCGCCGGCCAGCTGTGGTGCGACGGCAACATCGGCACGTTCGGCGGCTCGGCGCTGGGGATGACGCAGTACGCCTTCTCGCCGGGGGCCAACCCGGCGCTCAAGTGCATGGTCGCCGTCGTCGCGACCCCGGACTTCTACCACGATGCCACGTACCAGGGCGGGGCGCTGCGCTACGCCCTCGATCACGGCTGGCTCGCCGACCAGAACGCCCTCGACGTCTTCGACCAGCTCAAGAAGCACCGGCTGTGGGACGCATGGTGGGCGAGCTACGCCGTGCTGCCGAACGTGGCGACGGTCAACGTCCCCACCCTGCACGTCGGCGGCTGGTTCGACATCTTCCAGCAGGGGACGCTCGACGCCTTCACGAGCTTCCAGCACCTCGGCGGGCCGCGGGCTCTCGGCAACCAGAAGGTGATCATCGGCCCGTGGACGCACTACGGCACGTTCCAGCAAACGGAGGGCCAGTTCACGTTCCCGACGAACGCGATCTTCGTCGACGACTTCATCCCGATCGCCCGCGACTGGTTCGACCACTGGCTCAAGGGCGGCAAGGCCGGGGTGGCGAGCTGGCCCGCGGCGCAGGTCTACCTCATGGGCGCCGTGGGCGAGCCGGACGCCCCGGGCAACCGGTGGCTGGACCTGCCCGACTGGCCGCCACTGGCGACGGTCGTTCCCTTCTACCTCGACGGCCGGCGCAGCCTCCAGACCTCCCAGCCCCCGACCGCCGAGCTCGGGATGGTGATGGACCCCGCCAACCCCGTGCCGACGCTCGGCGGCCAGGAGTTGTCGAGCGAGGCCGGCCCCTACGACCAGCGGCCGCTCGAGGCGAGGCCCGACGTGGCGAGCTTCACCACGGCGGTCCTCGAAAAGCCGCTGACCGTGGTCGGGCGGGTGCGCTGCCGGCTCTGGATCCGCCCCGACACCCCCGACCTCGACCTTACCGTGCGCCTCACCGACGTCTACCCGGACGGGCGCTCGATGTTGGTGACCGACGGAATCCAACGCGCCCGCATGCGCTGCGGGGACAGCGAGGAGTGTTTCCTGCCTCTCGGTGTGCCCACCGAAATCGTCGTCGACATGTGGTCCACCGCCATCGTCTTCAACGCCGGGCACCGGATCCGGATCGACGTGGCCGGCTCCAACGCCCCGCGCTTCGAGGTCAACCCCAACGACGGCGGCGACCTCAACCACCCATCGGCAGGGGTCGTGGCCCGGCCCGCCCTGCTCTTCGGGCCCGACACCCCGTCGCGGCTGGAGCTGCCGGCCCTCCGCGCCTCGGCGTTTCCGCGGCGGCGGCTGCTGGCAGGCCAGCGAGGGACGGTGGGCAGCGTAGGGAAAACCCCATGAGCGCGCGGCTCGTACAAGGGATACGGTCCGGTGTGCCCGGCAGCCGGACGGGCTTGTCAGCGGGTGGCCCGCCCCGGACGGGCGTTGAGGAGGCGGCGTGACGGGAAAGCGACTGATCGTGCTCGCGGGGCTGGTGGCGGTCGTTGCCGTCGCCATCGTCGTGGTCGTGACCGGCAAGCGGCCCGAGTGGACGACCTCCTCGCCCGCGGCGCTGGCCGAGTTCACGCAGGGGCTGGAGGCGCTCGACAAGGTCTACCGCGCCGAGGCCCGCGCCCACTTTGCCAAGGCCATCGAGCTCGACCCCACGTTCGTGGCGGCGAAGTACTTCCTGCTCAGATCGATCGAGGCTCCGAGCAGCGATCCGCAGGCGGCGAAACTGCTGGCCGAACTGGCGGCCGCCGACCTCACGAAACTCACCGACCGCGAGCGCTTCCTCATCCGCTACACCCTGGCGGCACACGCCAAGGACGCGGCCAAGGCGGAACAGATCCTGCAGGTGTATGCAGCGGAGAAGCCCGACGATCCATACGCGCTCGACGCCCTGGCGACGGCCGCGACCGCCCGCCAGGACTGGCCCCAGGCGCGCCGGCTGCTCACCCGCTTGATCGAGGTCGCCCCGAACCGCGTCTCGGCCTACAACCAACTCGGCTACCTGGCGATGGGGCAGGGGCAGTTCGCCGAAGCCGAGAAGATGTTCGAGACCTACCGGTACATCGCGCCGGACCAGGCCAACCCCTACGACTCGCTCGGCGAGCTCGACATCCTGACCGGCCGGTACGCCGACGCGAAGAAGGAGCTCGACGAAGCACTGCGCATCAAGCCCGACTTCTGCGCATCCAGCGGGCACCTGGTGAGCCTCGCCCTGATCGAGAGGAAGCCGGACGACGCGCAGCGGGCGCTCGCCCAGGCCGAGAGCACCGATGGCTGCAGCGCCTTCATGGTCCAGACGATGAAGTGCTCGATCGTCCTCTGGACCCCGTTTCTGGCCGGCGACTGGGATGGCGTCTGGCAGGCCGGGCATGGTGCCTGCGCCGACGAAGACGCCGGCACCAGTGTGTTCATGGTCTGGGCGGCACTGCGAACCGGCCGCGCCTCCGAGGCGGACGCGCTGATCGCGAAGGCGCGCGAGCGGCTCGCAAAGCTACCGCCGGCGGCGCCCGATCGGCGCTACATGGAAGCCGAGGTGGCGCACCTCGAGGGGGCCCGTTTGCTCGTCGGGGGGGAGCCGGCAAAGGCTGCCGAGCGCTTCCGCTTCGCCGACCAAGCGATGTCGTACCGCGAGCTCGGTTCGGGGCTGTTCAAGCTCATGAACCGCTTCGTCCTCGCGCAGGCGCTGCGGGCCGCGGGGGTGCGCGACGAGGCGGCGGCGGTGCTTGCGGAGGCGCGGGCCGTCAACGCCAAGTTCATCGACCGTCTCGGCTTCATGGCCGCGCCGCTCCCCGCCCGCTGAGGCGGCCCTGCGCGGCGGCTCCGGTATCCTGGCGGGGCCCGGAAAACTCCACGGAATTCTCCGGCTGGCGGTTGCAGCGCCCCGTCGCGGGGCGGCGGCAAGGGAGGCACGAGCGATGTCCGACACCGACGGCGGCTACGTGCCGACCCTTTCGCAGGGGGTCGCGGCGAGGTGCGTGGGTCTGGTGAAGCGCTACGAGGACGTCACCGCGGTGGCGGGGCTCGACCTCGAGGTCGCGCAGGGGGAGTGCTTCGGCCTGCTGGGCCCCAACGGCGCCGGCAAGACCACGACGGTGGAGGTCCTCGAGGGGTTGACCCGGCCCGACGAGGGCGTGGTCGAGGTGCTCGGCTGCAGGTGGGGGTCGGGACACGACCACGAGCTGCGCGAGCGCCTGGGCGTCCAGCTGCAGGAGACCCAACTCGGCGAGAAGCTCACCGTCGAGGAGACGCTGCGGCTGTTCGCCAGCTTCTTCGCCCGCTCCCGGCCGGTCGGCGAGGTCATCGCGACGGTCGAGCTCGAGGAGAAGCGGCACGCGCGCGTCGGCAAGCTCTCAGGCGGGCAGAAGCAGCGCCTGGCGCTCGCCTGCGCCCTCGTCAGCGATCCCGACATGCTGTTCCTGGACGAACCCACCACCGGTCTCGACCCGCAGGCGCGCCTGCGGGTGTGGGACGTGGTCGAACGCTTCCGCGCCCGGGGTGGCACGGTGCTGCTCACCACCCACGCCATGGAGGAGGCCTCGCGTCTGTGCGACCGGGTGGCGATCATGGACCGCGGCAGGGTCCTGACGCTCGGCCGGCCCGCCGCGCTGGTGGCGGCGCTGGGCGCCGATCAGATCGTCGAGTTCCGCGCGCGCGGGGAGGTCGCCGCCGAGCGGCTCGCCGCCCTGCCCGGGGTGCGCGGGGCCGTCCGCACCGACGACGCCTGGCAATTGAGCGTGCGCCAAATCGACGAGGCGCTGCCCGCGCTGCTCGGCGAGCTCGAGCGCTCCGGCGTGGCGCTGGAGACCCTTGCCACCCACCAGGCGACGCTCGAGGATGTGTTCGTCGGCTTGACGGGAAGGGCGCTGCGCGATGCGTGAGCGTCCCGCGTCCCGCCCCCACCCGCTGGTCGAGCTCACCCGCGCCCGCCTGCTGGAGTTCGTGCGCGAGCCCGAAGCCGTGTTCTGGGTGTTCGTGTTCCCGGTGCTGCTCGCTCTGGCGCTGGGCATCGCGTTCAGGACCAAACCGCCGGAGCGGCTGCGCGCCGTGGTCGTGCGCGGGACGCCGGCGGCGGCGCGCGTCGCGGCGTTGCTGGCCGGCGCACCGGACCTCGACGTGGCGGTCCTCGACGCCGCTGCGTCCGCCCGGGCGCTGCGCACGGGCCGGGCGGACGTCGTGGTGGACGCCGGACCGGACCGACAGGACGCCCCCCTGGCGGTCACCTACCGCTACGACCGCACCCGCGCGGAGGGGAGGGCGGCCCGGCTCGCGGTCGACGACGCGCTCGAGCGCGCCCTCGGGCGCCGCGACCGTCTGGCGGCGCGCGAGGAGCCGGTGACGGCGCCTGGCACCCGGTACATCGACTTCCTGATCCCGGGGCTCGTCGGCCTCAACCTCATGGGGAGCGGGATGTGGGGCCTCGGGTTCGCCGTCGTCCAGGCGCGCACCCGCAAGCTGCTCAAGCGCTTCGCCGCCACGCCGATGCGCCGCTCGCATTACCTGCTGTCGTTCATCCTCTCGCGTCTCGTCGGCCTGGTGCTCGAGGTGGCCGTCGTGGTGGGGTTCGGCTGGCTCCTGTTCGGCGTCGCCGTACGCGGCTCGATCCTGGCCCTGGCCGCGGTGGCGTTCCTCGGATCGCTGACGTTCGCGGGCATCGGCCTGCTGGTGGCGGCGCGTCCGCGGACGGTCGAGGGGGTCTCGGGCTGGATGAACCTGGTGCAACTTCCGATGTGGCTCGCCTCGGGCAGCTTCTTCTCCTACGAGCGCTTCCCCGCGGCGGCGCGGCCGCTCATCCGCGCCTTGCCCCTGACGGCTCTCAACGACGCGCTGCGCGCCGTCATCAACGACGGCGCCCCACTCGCCGCAACCGCGCACGAGCTGCTGGTGATGGCGGCATGGGCCGCGGTGAGCTTCGCGCTCGCGCTCAAGCTGTTCCGCTGGCAGTGAAGAGGCGGGAAGAAGGGAAACGGAAGAGGGGAGAGGGAAGACAGCGGCAGAACCCTACGGCCGCCGCTCGAGCGGTCCAAGTTGTGAGGTCTTTCGTTTTCCCTCTACCGTTTCCCCTCTTCCCGCTTGGCGGGGAGGCCGCGGCCGGTGACCAGGTAGACGGCGAAGCTCCCGAGCCAGTGCCCGCCCTCGTAGTGCTCACCCGTGACCGCCGCGAGGCCGGCTTGGCGATGGCTCGCCGCCGCGGCGCGCAGCGCGGCGACCCGGGGATCGGCCGCGGGCAGGCCGGACGCGATCCCCTCCAGCATCCAGGCGCGCGAGAGGTTGAGGCCGTCGAGGTGGGCGAGCTTGCCGTCCGTGGGGTCGGTGACCGTCTCCGGCTCGAGCCACGCGGCCGAGCCGTCGATCGGCAGCCGCGGCAGGAACGGTTTCAGCCACTTGGCGAACGTCGCCTTGGGCAGCACCCGCCGCATCAGGTCGGCCTCGGCGAGGCACGGCGAGAGGAAGTCCTGGCCCGACGGCTCGTACGCCATCGGGCAGTCGCGGTCGGCAAGGTAGTAGTCCCGGCTACGCCGCTCGATGAGCGTGGCCATCGCGCTGTCCCCCCTCGAGCGCGCCCAGTCGAGGGCGAGCCCGAGGGCGAACGCCGTCTGGCTGTGCTCGCCCGACCGGACCGGGTGCGACAGCTGCGGCAGCCAGGCTGACAACCGTGCCGCCGCCGTGCGCTCGAGCGGGGCGATCGCCCGCGCCCATTCCCGCGCCTGCGGGTCGTCCCACTGCCGCAGTTCGGCCGCGAGCTGGAGCAGCCAGGCGAGCCCGTACGGGCGCTCGAAGTCGGCGCGCCCCGCGCCGCCCATGTACGCAACCTCGCCCGCGATGTGCGCCGGCGTCAGGCTCGCGGCGAGTGCGGCCCGCGCCTTCGGCACGAACGGGGCTTCCGGGAAGGTGCGTGCCAGGCGGACGAGGAGCCAGTGGCCGTGCACTGCGGAGTGCCAGTCGAAGCAACCGCAGAACGCCGGGGTGAGCTCCCGCGGCGGCTTGACGTCGGCGTCGCTCGCGAGCACGTGCGCGATCTTGTTCGGGTACTCCTTGTGCACACAGGCGAGGGCGAGGTCCGCGAAGCGCTGCGCCGCCGCGGCGTCGAAGGCGGCGGGCGGCTCCGCCGCCGCCAGCGGCAGCGAGCCGGCGGCGAAAACGCAGGCGGCAACGGTGTGTTTGACCATACCGGGATGGTAGCACCGGCGCTCCCAACAGGCGTGGCCGAGCTACACTCCGCGTCGTAAGGGGAGGGCGTCTATGAAGGTGGCGGTTCTCGGGGGTGGGTTGGTCGGGGGGGTGATCGCGCGGGACCTGGCGCGCGACGGCGAGTTCGAAGTGACGGTGGCCGATGTCTCCGAGGCCACGCTGGCCCGACTCGGCGGGGTGGCGGGGATCACGCCGGTGCCGGCCGATCTCTCCGATGCCGCGACGATCCGCCGGGTCGTCGCGAGGCACGACCTCGTCGTCGGTGCGGTGCCGGGGCACATGGGGTTCGCGACGCTGCGCGAGGTGATCGGGGCGGGCAAGCCGGTGGTGGACATCTCGTTCTTTCCCGAGGATGCCCTGGTGCTCGACGCCCTCGCCCGCGAGCGCGAGGTGTGCGCCGTCGTGGACTGCGGCGTCGCGCCCGGGTGCTCCAACCTGATCCTCGGGCGGATGGAGAGCGAGCTCGAGCCGGTCGAGCGCTTCGTCTGCTACGTCGGTGGCCTCCCCGTGGAGCGTACCTGGCCCTGGGAGTACAAGGCGCCGTTCTCCCCCGCCGACGTGATCGAGGAGTACACCCGGCCCGCACGTTACGTCGCGAACGGGGCGCTGGTGACGATGCCGGCGCTCTCCGAGCCGGAGCTCGTCGAGTTCCCGGGCGTGGGCACGCTCGAGGCGTTCAACACCGACGGCCTGCGCTCGCTG